>NZ_JABJWD010000105.1:0-28799 GCF_013155425.1 Gluconacetobacter entanii
TCGCCTGCAAAACTCCTGAAAATCCTCACTCAATGGGCTAAACTGCCTGCGTGAACCGTTCCAAACAATCCTTACCTATGCCAGCCCCTTTGGAAAAAGCTTCACCAAAAACTTTTAACTGTTTTCAGGTCGTGAACTGTTCGGCGATGATCCGTTCGGACAGGCTCTGCCCCGGATCGAACAGCAGCGTCGTATGCCGGGTGCGGTCTTCCTGTATTTCAACCGAAATCACGTCCCGCACCTCCGTAAAGTCCGCCACCGCCGCCACCGGGCGCTTGTCGGTTTCCAGGATGGTGAACCTGACCTGCGCGGTCGAGGGCAGCAGCGCGCCACGCCAGCGCCGGGGGCGAAAGGCGCTGATGGGTGTCAGCGGCAGCAGGTTGGCCGACAGCGGGACGATCGGCCCATGCGCCGACAGGTTATAGGCGGTCGAGCCCGCAGGGGTTGCGATCAGCACCCCATCACAGATCAGTTCGGCAAGGCGCTGGCGTCCATCGACATCAATGCGGATCTTGGCGGCCTGCCGCGTCTGGCGGAACAGGAAGACGTCATTAAGCGCCAGCGCCTCCGTCACCTCGCCCTCGCGGTTGGTGGCGCGCATGCGCAGGGGATGGAGCACCGCCTCCTGCGTCGTGGCCAGATGGGCGGGCAGGTCGTCGGGCACGTTCGGGTTCATCAGGAAACCGACCGTGCCGCAATTGACGCCATAGACGGGAATGTCACGCCCCAGCGTGGTATGCAGGACCTCCAGCATGAAGCCATCCCCGCCAAGGCAGACCATGGCGTCGGCCTCCGCCGGGGGCGTCTGCCCGTAACGATGGGTCAGGCGTTCCAGCCAGGCCTGCGCGCTTTCGTTGGGGGCGGCGACAAAGGACAGGCGCGTGGGCAGGCGCCCGTCGAGCCAGCGCGAAGGCACGGTTTCATTCATGCAGCGTGCCACCCCGCCAATGCGCGCGGCATCCCACACGCCGCCATGGCCGGAAGCGTCGGAAGAAAGGTCGTGCGCATCAGGAACTCCATAAGACTGCGACGCGGGAAAAGGATCAGGGCACGCAACACCACCAGCAGGCCGGGCGATAGTAGGATGCGCCAATCCGGTTACGCAACACATCCGCACGGCCTGCCAAAATCATTCAGAAGTTTTTGGTGAAGCTTTTTTCAAAAAGCTTCAAAAGACGCCGCCTTTTTGAAAAAAGGCGGCACCCAAAAACTTTTGCTAATTATATCAATTGGTTAGTTTTGGATACTCACTCATCCCAGCACTTCGGCCAGATGCTTCAGGAACCGCTCGTTATCCTCCGGCAGGCCGATGCTGACCCTGACCCAGTTCTCGAACCCCGCTTCCTTCCACGGCTTGACGATCACACCATGGCGCAGCAATGCGCCCGCCACGTCCATGGCATTACGCGGGGTGCGGAAAAACACGAAATTCGTGTGGGTGGGGGCAACGAACAGGCCCATGGCCCGCAGGGCGGCGGCCATGCGCGCACGCGACGCCACCGTACGGGCCACACAGGCACGCATATGATCCGGGTCCGTCAGGGCGACGGTGGCCATTTCCTGCGCGGGCATGGTGGTGTTGAACGTATCGCGCACGGTCTCCAGCACCGAGGCGACCTCCGCCGAGGAGGCAAGCGCATAGCCGATCCGCAGGGCGGCAAGGCCATAGGCCTTGGAGAATGTGCGCAGGCACAGCCACGGACGCCCCTGTTCACGCAGGATGGCGCGGGCATCGGGATACTCACCATCGGTTTCGGCATATTCGCGATAGGCCTCGTCCACCACCACCAGCGTCCGGGGCGGACATGCCGCGATAACCCGGCGCAGGGCATCCGCCGTCATCATGCAGCCAACGGGGTTGGAGGGGTTGGAGAAGATCAGGACCTTGGTGGGATGCGACAGGGCGCGGCACAGGCCGTCGATATCGAACTCCGCCCCCGCCGTGACCGGCACCGCATCAACCACCGCCCCCATCAGCAGCGGATGGATTTCATGCAGGCCGAAGGCAGGGCGCACCGTCACCACCCGATCCCCCGGCGACAGGAACCCCTCCGCGATCATGCGGATGATCTGTTCCGACCCGTTGCCGATCACCACCTGTCCGGGCGCGATGTCATTGAACCGCGCGATCCCTTCGCGCAGGCGGGTGGCACCGGCATCGGGATAGCGGAAAAGACGGTGCGCCAGCGCCGGCCACTGCCGCAGCACCTCCGGCGAGGGACCATACGGGTTTTCGTTGCTGCCAAGCTTGCTGATCCGTGACACGCCAAACCTTCGCTTCACGGCCTCTTCGGACAGGCCCGCGTTATAGCGGGGCAGCGTCCTGACTTCGGGGCGGCAGAGGGTCTGGTGGTCAATCGTCTCCGGCATTGTCTGTCCTGTTCCGTTCAGTGCCCGTGCGTCGGGCGGAAATGTGCGTAAACCCCGGCGTGGCCGGGAACGTGGCGGCCCCGCCCGTCAGGCGGCCTGCCGCCGGGCGGCGCGCTGCCGCTGCCCGCGATAGAGCAGCACATAAACCACCGTGGTGACGATCAGGCTGACCAGCCACGAGATATCGACCCCATACAGGTAGGGCAGCAGGAAGCCGGTATACAGGTCATTTTTCAGGAACGGCAGTTCGACCACAACACCAACGACATAGGACGCCACGGCCGGCATGTTGAAATAGCCATAACACCCGCCATCGGCACGGAAGAAGGAGGCGACGTCATATTCCCCATGGCGCAGCAGGTAGTAATCCGTCAGGTTGATGGCCGTCCACGGCACGATGACCGCCATGAGGATGTCGAGGAACGCGGCATAGGATTTCATGAAATTGGCGCTCATGCCGAACGCCATCACCAGCGCCAGCGTCACGAGGCACAATGTCACCACGACACGGCTGATCATCGCCGGGCGCCAGTCGGGCCAGAAGGTCTGCACCACCGTGATGGTGGACAGCGCACCGCAATACACCCCCATCGCATTGCCCAGCGTGATCGCCAGCGACAGCACCACCAGCACGATGCCCGCGCCCCCGCCACACAGGCGCGCCAGCGCCTCCACCGTGGTCAGGTCCGACCACTGGCACGCCAGCACGATGCCCAGCATCATCGGCAGGATGGTGCCAAGGACCGTGCCCGCATAGGTCGCAAGGAACGTGTTGCGCACGGAGGCGGCGCTGTTGGGCAGGTAGCGCGACGAGTCCGAGACATAGGGCGCATATGCCACCTGCCACAGGGCGGAGACGGAAAACGCACTGAATATCCCCGCGACCGAGCCATGCATGTCCATCAGCATCCCGCCCGAAAACCGCCACAGCCCCAGCCCGATGCACACAAGGACCACGCCCCCGGCCAGCCAGCTTACGACCTTGGAGATCACATGGATCGCGCGGTACCCCATGCAGCACGGCACGAGGCTTACGATCGCGATGGTCAGCACGCCGACCGTGCGGTTCAGGCCGGGCATCGCCTGCACCAGCGCCTGTCCCCCCACGACATAGTTGGACGCGGCAAAGCCGACATACATGATGATCACCAGGATCACGATCGGCACCGCGCCATAGGACCCGAACTGTCCCCTGCTCTGCACCATCTGCGGCACGCCAAGCATCGGCCCCTGCGCCGCATGCAGCGCCATGAACACCGCGCCCACCATGTTGCCCGCCACCGCCGCCAGCAGGGACCACCCGAACGACAGCCCGAAGACCGTCGGCCCCAGCGCGCCGGTGACAACTGTCAGCAGGGTCATGTTGGTGCTGAACCAGACGCTGAAGAGATCGCTGACACGGCCATAACGCTGGTCTTCGGGTATCTGATAGATCGTATGCGACTCAAACGTCGTGGCCATGGGCGCAGCCCCCCTTCATTCTCTCGACGAAACAGCACACCAATGCCACGGCAACCGCATCAATGGCTTTTTTCCGTTTCGATGTCCGTTATGAAGACATCACGCCCGAAAGCAATATCGCGTATGCCGGTATGGCCCGATGCCGCACGAAGTAAAGCCCGCACGCATCACCCGTCACACATTGGCGTGAAGGAAACCATCGCGGTGCGCCCGGACCGCAATGCGGGGGGGAACAGGACACCGATGGCGCGCGGGATGCCACGGAAAGGCGCCGGGGAGACGGGACACAGGGGGAATATGCAATTCAGCCTACCGGTTTTGCAATCTCGCGCTGCCCTTCCATCCTGCTATGATTTGCATCACGGGCGTGTGAGAACAGGGGGAGAAGCACGTGAGCCAGACATGGGGCGATTTTCAGGCCGTCGTACAGCTATCGGCGGGACTGAATGTTGCCATCCTCAGCTTTGTGGATATCAGCCTGCCCGCCATAAAGGAACGGCGGCGCACCTTCGCCAAGGCGCAGCAGGAACTCGACATGCACCGCACCGCGCCGGGCAAGGTCACCAGTGCGGCACAGCTTGAGCATGACTGCCAGGTGGAGGAGATGAACGAAAAGCTCTACCTGCTGTGGCAGCAGTCCCTTGCGTTCAGCAACGAGGAGGATTCCCTGATCCATTATACCGGGGTCCTCGGCTTCCTTGGCGCGGCACTCAGCCTCGTGCTGCTGTGGTATTCGGCGCAGTGTTACGACAGTGTCATCAGCGTGACGGGCAAGGCGGTGATCGCGCTGTCGTTCTGCTCCCTGATCGGGGCGTTCGTCATCAATTTCATGACGGCCTCCCAGGCGGGGGTCTATACCAAGAAATGCAACCAGATCCGGCAGGAAATGCACCAGACGCTGGGGATCGCCCCGGCAT
Organism: Gluconacetobacter entanii; assembly: GCF_013155425.1. Lineage (NCBI taxonomy): Bacteria > Pseudomonadati > Pseudomonadota > Alphaproteobacteria > Acetobacterales > Acetobacteraceae > Gluconacetobacter > Gluconacetobacter entanii. Next base: position 4,749 of record NZ_JABJWD010000105.1, read on the forward strand.
CCGCATCGGCAGCATCCGCGGCATCATCCGACGCCACCCCGCACACCGTCCCGACACCGTCCACGGACGACACCGCGGCCTGACCAGAAAATGTCTGGCGACACCGACTTTTTTCAGAAATGCGGTGTCGGAAAACCTTTATGACCTCACGCCATCAGACATGCTGGCCGCCATTGATATGGATTTCCGATCCATTGACGTAGGACGACGCCTGCATGCACAGGAAATAGATCGTCTCCGCCACTTCCATGGGATTGCCAAGGCGGCGCATCGGCACGCCGGTCGCCACCAGCGTATCGGTGCCTGCCGACAGGATGGAGGTATCAATCTCCCCCGGTGCGATCGCATTCGCCCGCACGCCACGGCCGCCGAATTCATGCGCCATTTCACGGGTCAGCGCCGCAAGCGCCGCCTTGGACGCGGCATAGGCCACGCCGGCGAACGGATGCACGCGCGAACCGGCGATGGAGGTGACATTGACGATCGCCCCGCCCGCGCGTTCCAGTTCGGGCATCAGCGCACGCGCCAGAAGCGCCGTTGACACAAGGTTCACATTCAGCACCTGCGTCCACAGCGCCGCGTCGGTGCGCATCACACCAAGGCGCGCGCCTTCCGGCCCCTTTGGTGAAATCCCGGCATTGTTGACAAGGGCATGGAGCCTGCCATTGCCAAGGCACCGCCGCACGGCGGCCACAAGGTCGGGGATGGCGTCAAGGTCGGCAAGGTCCGCCTGGATATGGCCATCGCCCGCCGCGCGCCACGGGCACAGGGGGGAGAATTCCTGCCGCGATACCGTCAGCACCCGCCATCCGCGTTCCTGGAACAGCTTGACGGTGGCATGGCCAATCCCGCGACTGGCCCCGGTCAGGAGCAGGGCGGGAGATTCCGCATCATCCTCCTGCCGCATCGGCATGGTGTCTTCGCGGACAGGATCCTCCGCCGGGCGCGCATGCCCCGTGAATGGACAACCCGGATTACCAGTCGCTTGCGTATCGGTCATACCGGTATTGATACAATGCGGCACAGGGGCAATGGAAATGAATTCAGCCCACACGCCTTCATTTGATACATAAGGGGATATTCGGTCGTAACATATTGATAAATAAAATAAAACTTTCCGGGTGCCACCTTTTCCCAAAAAGACGGCGTCTTTCGAAGCTTTTTCGATCAACAGCTTCACCAGAAACTCCTGACCGATTTACGCACTGTTCCACATAATGGGGGGACATTTACCGCAACGGGGCTTTGGATTACGCTGACGACCGGCCAACACAGACCGACATGGACAGATCATGCTGAAAGTCGCCCTTGGACAGTTCGCCGTTTCCCCGAAATGGGAAACCAACCTGGAGCACATCCTTGGCCTGATCCGGCAGGCAGCGGCGGAGAAGGCCGGGCTTCTGGTCCTGCCCGAAGGGATCCTTGCGCATGACATCGCCGATCCCGACATCATCGCCAGGACCGCGCAGCCACTTGATGGTCCGTTCATGTCACGCCTCCTGCATGAAAGCCGGGATGTGGACACGACCATCATGGGATGCCTGCATGTGCCGGATGGGCAGGGACGCCATTACAATACGCTGGTCGTGCTCCACCGGGGGAAAATCATCGCGCAGTACAGGAAGCTTCACCTGTATGACGCCTTCGCCGTGCAGGAATCGCGCAATGTGACACCGGGTCAGGACATCCCGCCGATCATTGATGTGGCAGGGTTCCGGCTTGGGCTGATGACCTGTTATGACGTGCGCTTTCCCGAACTGGCGCGGCGACTGGCGCTGGATGGGGCCGATGCGCTGGTGCTGCCCGCCGCATGGGTGCGCGGCCCGCTCAAGGAGGAGCACTGGAAGGTGCTGGTCACCGCGCGGGCGCTGGAAAACACATGCTACATGATTGCCGTCAGCGAATGCGGCAACCGCAATATCGGATCGAGCATGGTTGTGGACCCGCTGGGCGTGGCCATCGTGCAGGCGGGGGAAGCCCCGACCCTGACATTCTGCACCATTTCGCATGAGCGTATCGCACATGCCCGCCGGATTGTCCCCGTCCTGCAGAACCGCCGGTTCGGCACACCGGAACTGCGACAGGACTGAAAAACAGTCCCACACAGAACAAAAGTTTTTGGTGAAGCTTTTTCCAAAAAGCTTCAAGGAACGCCGCATTTTTGAAAGAAGTCGGCACTCCAAAAAAAACTCCCGTCACTTCATAACGGCAGCATTTCAGCCCGCATCCACAGACACGCGGGCGTTTCCTTTTGCATTGACATCATGTTCACGGGCCAATAAGGAACGATACGGGTTCGTTCAATAAGAAAGAGCCCAACCTGACGGGACCCGCATGTCATGAAATTTCCCAGCCCCCTCTACCTGTATGCCCTGATGACACCCCTGTTCCTTGGCACCGCGGCACACGCACAATGCGCCCGCAGCGATGCCGTGATCGACATGTCCGCCCATCAGGTCGGCGCGGGCATCGGATATCTGTGGGGACATGGCACCCTGTCGGATGGCGCGCATAGCTATCGCTTCACCGTGCGCGGTGGCGGCGCGCTCAGCCTTGGTGGCGTTTCCCTGTCGGGACGTGGATGCGTGCGCAACCTGGCACGGGTGCAGGATTTCAATGGCACGTACTGGACCGTTGGCGGCACGGCCACCATGAATCACGGAACGGCAGGTATCGTCATGGAAAATGGCAAGGGCACGGATATCGATTTCCATGCCCGGACACATGGGGCGCAACTGTCGGGTCAGGTTTCGCGGCTTTCCTTCCGCCTGCTGGAAACACAACCCCCCGTCCCCTGACGCGCACCCGCACGACACGGGGAAACCGGCCCTTCATGGTGCCTCACGTCCGTCCCGTGCTATGTCGCGTGACAGACGTGACCGACCGCGCGCTGCTGGGGGATGAAACATGGCTGACGTACCACCAAGGCCGCCACATACGGGCGGACGCCCGACGCCGGAAGGATCGGCGCAGCTTGATCGGCATGTCCTTGAGGTGGCAACAGCACTTTTCATAGAACAGGGGTTTGCCGCGACCTCCCTTGAACGGATCGCCCGTGTCGCGGGATGCAGCAAGGCAAGCCTGTACCGCCGCCATGCCTCCAAGGAAGACCTGTTTACGGCCGTGGTCGCCGCACGCGGGCGGCTTCTGCTCGAAGAAACCACCGCCATGGAGGCAATGCCGAAAAACCCGCTGGAGGCGATGCGCGAAATCACACATTTCTTCCTCGATTTCATGCTGCGCCCGGAAACGCTGGAGGCCTACCGCATCGTCATTGCCGACGGCCACCGCATCCCCAGTGTCGTCGAGGGGATGATGAAGGACATCGCCGGACCGTTCATGGCGACCATTGGCCGCCTGCTCCGCGCGGCGGAGGAGGCGGGACAGATCCGCGCCACCGACCACGAGGAAACGACGCGGGTCCTGATGAGCCTGGTGCTGGGCTGGCCCCTGCAGAACACCATGCTGCGCCAGAACAGGCTGCATGATCCCCTGGTCCGCGCGCGCTTTTTCGACCGGGCCTGGCAGATTTTCATATGCGGGATCAGCACCACGACCCGATAGGGAAAAACCGGTACGCCAGCCTGCCCGTCCCGACGGATGGATTACGATGATATGTTGAGATACGATACCGTTTCGTATATATAAAGCGTCACAGGCTGCCTCCCTCACCCGGAGCCATGAGTGATGAGGATCATCGGGATCAATGCGAAGCAGGGGAAAAGGCCGGCGCGCAGGATGTTGAATCCGAAAATGCAAGTACATACCATGCTTTATAACCAGACAGGCATTCACGATGTTCGGTGATTTCAGACTTGATGAGCAGGAGCGTGACGCATTAAACGCCATTTCCTCCAAGATCCACAAACCAGCGAAATGCCGCATCTATGCGCAGGATGAACCTGCACGTTATCTCTACATCATCCGTTCCGGCGCTGTCCGGCTGGAATACCAGCGGGAGGACGGCCGCAACCAGATCTTTGCGTTCCTGTGGTCGGACAACATGTTCGGCACGACCGAAAATGGGCTGTACCGTGCCTCCGCCGTGACGCTGATCGACACGTACCTTTTCCAGATCCCGTATCCCGCGCTCCGCACACTGATTGAATCCCGCCCGCGTATCCAGGCGCTGTTCCTGCAACATGCCCTGAAATACACCAAGGCGACCGAACGCCATGTCCTGCTGGCCACCTGTTCGCTGGTGACGAAACGGCTTGCGGGGTTCCTGCTTGAATGCAGCAAGCAGGCCGATTTCTTTGACCGGCATTCACATATCCTGACCCTTGCGATGGATCGCAAGGACATTGCCGACTATCTTGGCATCGCGCTTGAAACAACGAGCCGTACGCTCAAGGTTCTCGAAGACATGGACCTGATCAAGCGCCTGTCGTCACAGCGGATGCAGATCAATACGGAACAGATCCAGATGATGATGTCGCGTTGAGTGGTTGAAAAACCATTTCCAGGGGCATTATTTTTTAAAATTCATCGTCCTTCTGAAGCTTTTAAATGGTTTGCGGCTTTCCATGCGCAGACCGTTACTGCTTTTTTTGCATGCAGGGCAGATGGGGAGCGCCTGCCCCGCACGACGCAATGACAATCATGGGACAGGAAATAAAACCGGGTCATCACCATCCCGACATCACGCAAGGCATGCATTTTATACTTTTTTCGTGACGGTTAACAATTTTACACGACTTCAAATCGGGATTATGTTTCGACATGGTTATTTATCGGTAACGGCCGGTGGGCAAGCCCATCCGCCTGAAACGCGGGAAGACGATGTCAATTTCCATCGATACGCTCGATACCCCGGCCGTTCTGGTCGATCTCGACAAGGCGCTGGCCAATATCAACAAGGCGCAGCATTACGCCAGCGAGCACGGATTCTGCCTGCGTCCCCATATCAAGACGCACAAACTGTCCTTTTTCGCCCACAGGCAGGTGGCGGCAGGGGCCGTCGGCATCACCTGCCAGAAACTGACCGAGGCCGAGATCATGGCGCAGGCCGGGCTATCGGACATCCTGCTGACCTACAACATCCTTGGCGCGCACAAACTCGGCCGCCTCGTCAACCTCGCGCGTCAGGTCAGCCTGTCGGTCGTGACGGACAACCTGCCGGTGATCGAGGGGTACGACCGCGTCACGGCAGGCGCGGACATCCCGGCGCTGCGGGTTTTTGTCGAATGCGACACCGGGGGCAACCGCTGCGGCGTGCAGACCGCGCAGGAGGCGCTGGCCCTCGCGCAACGGATCATCGCGGCCCCCAACCTGTGTTTCGGCGGCCTGATGACCTATCCCGCCTCCGGAAAGCAGGCGCAGGCAGATGAATGGCTGGGCCAGGCACGCGGCGTATTCGACGCGGCCGGGATCGACATCCCCGCGATCACGGTGGGGGGCACGCCCGACATGTGGACGGCGGGCGACATGCGCAACATGACCGAATACCGTCCCGGCACCTATATCTACATGGACCGCTCCCAGGTGGCGGCAGGGGCCGCGACGATCGGGGAATGCGCACTGAGCGTGCTGGCCACCGTCATCAGTCGCCCCACCGAAAACCGCGCGATCATCGATGCGGGCACCAAGACCCTGACGAGCGACCTGCTGGGACAGGACGGGTACGGCCACATCATCGGCCACGAGGACAGCCGCATCACCGCCCTGAGCGAGGAGCACGGCACGATCCGCTCCGGCGAGGGCGCATCCCTGCCCGCCATCGGGGAAAAGGTGCGCATCATTCCCAACCATGCCTGCGTGGTCACGAACATGTTCGACCATATCTACCTCGTATCGGACGGCAAGGTCATCGACCGCCTGCCTGTTGTCGCGCGTGGGGGCGTAAGCTGAGATAAAACAGAGGTTTTTTGGGACGCCTTTTTTAAGAAAAGTGACGTTCCTTGAAGCTTTTTGAAAAAAGCTTCACCAAAAACTTCTGAATTTTTACAGTCTTTTTTACAGATGCGAGAAAACGGAAAAGCATGATGAAGAAAGTTTATGGCAAGGCTGCCGTTCCCCTGTCGATGGCGGTGCGCGCGGGGGATTATGTCTATGTCTCGGGGCAGGTTCCCGTGGTGGATGGCAATGTGGTCGAGGGCGGGATCGTGGCGCAGACGGCCGCCGTGCTCGATAACGTCGCCGCCGTGCTGAAGACCGCCGGGTGCGAGATGAGCGACGTGGTCAAGACCTTCGCCATCCTGACCGATGCAGGAGATTTCGAGGAATTCAACAAGGTCTATGCGACCTATTTCCCCGTCGAACCACCCGCACGCACCACCATAGAGGCCGGCCTGATGGCCGACATCGTGGTGGAGATCGAGGCCATCGCCTACAAGCCGGTTGGCTGACCTCTCCTAGCATAAAGCCACCCTGCGTACCATGACCCGAAGACCGTTTTCCTTCCCATAAAATAAAAGTTTTTGGTGAAGCTTTTTTTCAAAAAGCTTCAAAGAACGCCGCCTTCCTTAAAAAGGGCGCCCCCAAAAACTTTTATTCCTTATCAGTGATTTATCCTGAAACGGTTTTCCAAAGTCATGGCACCCGGAGGAGAATGAACATGCGTGTGTTTGTCGCCTCGCTTGCCACCGAAACCAACACCTTTTCCCCGGTTCCCACCGACCTGTCGGCGTTCAGGGGGGCATTCTACGCCCCACCGGGAGAACACCCGGCCACCCCGACGCTGTGTTCCGCCGTGGTTCCCGCCCTGCGGGCCCGCAGCAGGGAGCAGGGGTTCGACCTGGTGGAGGGTACCTGCACATGGGCGGAACCCGGTGGACTGGTCAAACGCCAGACCTATGAAGATCTGCGTGACGAAATCGTGGGGCAGTTGCGTGCCGCCCTGCCCGTTGACGCGGTGGTCATGGGTCTGCATGGCGCGATGGTGGCGCAGGGATATGAGGACTGCGAAGGCGCCCTGCTGGCGCATATCCGCGACTGCGTGGGGCCGGATGTGGTGATCGGGGCGACATTTGATCCGCACAGCCACCTGACCGCGCTGCGCGTGCGCAATCTGGACGCCATGAACGCGTTTCTGGAATTCCCGCATACGGACTTCATGGAACGCGCCGAACAACTGGTCGATATCGTCCTGCGCGCAGTGCGCCATGAAATAAGGCCGGTCATTTCAACGTTCGACTGCCGGATGATCGACGTCCTGCCCACCAGCCAGCAGCCATTGCGCGGGTTCGTGGACAAAATCCGCGCCATGCAGGGCACGGGCCGGATCCTGTCCATTTCGCTGATCCACGGCTTCCTTGCCGGGAACGTGGCGGACCTTGGCACGCAGGTCGTGGTCGTCACGGACAACGACCCGCGCGGTGGCGAACACCTAGCCCATGAACTGGGCATGGAAGTCTTTGGCTTTCGCGGCAGCACGCGCATGCATACCCTGTCGCCACAACAGGCGATCGCACGGGCAAAGGCCGCGATTGCCGATCCCGCCATCACCGCGCCGGTCGTCCTTGCGGACATATGGGACAATCCGGGCGGCGGCGTGGCGGGCGACGGGACAATCCTGCTGTCGGACCTGATCCATGCCGGCATCGACAATGCAGGCGTTGCGACCATCTGGGACCCGATCGCCGTCTCCTTCTGCGAGGCCGCGGGCATTGGCGCACGCATCCACCTGCGCATCGGCGGCAAGGCAGGCCCGGGCGGCGGGGACCCGATCGACGCGGAGGTCGAGGTCCGCAATGTCACCACCGCCGCGTGGCAGAGCTTTGGCGAAAGCCAGGTGCCACTGGGGGCCAGCGCCGTTGTCCGTATCGTGGGCACGCAGATCGACATCATCCTCAACACCAACCGCACGCAGTGTTTCGAGCCGGACATCTTCTCCAACCTTGGTATCGACCCCACGGCCAAGGATGTGCTGGTGGTGAAATCCACCAATCATTTCTATGCCGGGTTTGTCGGGATCGCCTCCGAAATCCTCTATGTCGATGCGGGCACGCATTACCCTTCCGACCCGAAGCGCACGAAATATACCCGGCTGACGCGCGGGATCTGGCCCATCGTGGAAAATCCCCATGACCTGACGTGACCCTGCCCGCCGCCATGGCATCCCCCGAAGAAGGCCGCTGAGATGTCCCTGACCTGTGCCCTGGCCCTCGGTCTCTGCGCGATCGGGACGATCATTGTCCTGATCGCGCGCTTTCACCTCAATGCGCTTGTGGTGCTGTTCGGGGTGGCCATCGCACTCATGCTGTCGGCCGGTCACAGCCCGGTGCAGGCCGTGGCCAGTTTCCAGCACGGGGCAGGCAATGCACTGGGCAGTATCGGCTTCCTGATCGCCTTTGGCACCATGTTCGGCAAACTGATCGCACAATCTGGGGCCGCCGATACCGTCGCCCTGTCGGTCATGAAACGATGTGGCGCGCGGAACCTGCACTGGGCCATGGCGGCCATCGGCATGGTGGTCGGCCTGCCCATCTTCTTTGACGTGGGCTTCGTCCTGCTGGCGCCTCTGGCGTTCATCGCGGCGCAGGAAAGCCGCAGGCCGGTGCTGATGGCCATCCTGCCGCTTGTCGCCAGCCTGTCGATCGCCCATGCGGTCATGCCGCCGCATCCGGCCATCATGCTGGCGATTGGCATCTATCACGCCAGCCTGATGAAAAACATCGTGCTGGGGCTGCTCATCATGCTGCCCACGGCGGCCCTGTGCGGACCGGTCTTCGCGCGGTTCGTCGTCCGCCACATCGGCCCCATCGCAACAAGCCCGATGGAGGCGGAGTTCCTGACACGCGCAGCCCCCGCCATCCGTCCCCCACCGGGGCGCAGCCTGCTGTGCATCCTGCTGCCGTTCCTGCTGATCGGGTGCGGGCAGGTCATGGCCAGCCTGCCGGGCGGGAGAGGCGTGCACATGCTGGGCCAGGCACTGGGGGAGACGAACATCTCCCTCATCCTGTCCCTGCTGGCCACAGTCATGCTGCTGTGCAGGCCTGCGGGCATGACGGCGCGACAGATCGGGCAGATGCTGCATGACTGCCTCGGGCCGACGGGGTTCGTGATCCTGCTGGTCGGCGCGGGCGGCGGTTTCGGACAGGCCGTGATCGACAGCGGCGTTTCGCAGGCCCTGACATCCGCCGCCCTTGGCGCGCACATGTCCCCGCTGCTGCTGGCCTTCCTGTCCGCCGCGATCGTCCGGCTTGCCACCGGTTCGGCCACCGTCGCGACCGGCACGGCGGCCAACCTGATCGCACCCGCCATCAGCCACCTGCACGGCGTGTCACCCGAACTGCTGGTGCTGGCGACGGGGGCGGGGTCCATCGCCTTCGGGCCGGTCAATGACCCGGTCTTCTGGCAGTTGAAGGAATATCTCGGCCTGTCGCTGGCACAGACCTTTGTCGTGTGGTCCGGGACGGAAACGCTGATTTCCGTGGTCGTGCTGTCCTTTACGCTGCTCCTGTCCGGCGTCATGTGAGCAGCCATACCGAAATCATGTGATTTTTTGGGTATTTTTTAAAAAGTTTCGCAAAGACGTCGCCTTTTTGAAAAAAGGCGACACCCAGAAACTTCTGTTATTTCATCAATTCCTTATCTCCAGACCGGTTTTCAATGATTGTTGCTGTTTCTTAGCTATTTTTCCTGAAATCTTTTTATTTTCAATATGTTATTCAAGACAACCGGATCTCCTGCCACATGGTTTCCCATAATGTTTTTATTTTACGATCATATACGGAAAATTTACCTTTACTTCATATGAAATAAAAACGCATTATTATCATGAAAGAAAAACAGAATGTCCGGCTTGTATGGCTACGGGAATACTGTCACCACCAGCGGGAGCTACACAATATTTCCTGTCGGATGGGTATTGGGGATTGCTTCTCTGGGAGGCGCCGGTGTTACATTCGACGGGGATATTACAGACAGCCTGAGTTTCGCACCCACACTTATCGGGGCGATCAACCCGTATACCGTAACTGCGGAAGGGGGCGCCAATGTTACGGTCGATGTCGGTTCAACCGTTCTTGGCCTTTTGACGGGTTCCAGCTTTACCGCCAATGGCGGGACCATCAACATCTCAGGCGATAACATCATCACAGCCCTGAGCGGCACCAATTACACCATAGAAAACGGCGGCACCATCAACCTTGGTACTGTCAGTACCGCTGAAATCTCCGCACTTTCAGGAACGGGAATCACCTTCGGAACCGGGGGCGGGACACTTGTCGTTACCCCGGCCAGCGGCGTGGATGTCCTTACTTTCAATAACATCTCGGGGTTTGGCAACGCCGGGGCCACCATTGAAATACCGGGCGCGTCCTATGTCACGAATGCGACATATGATGGCACAAATACAAGCATCACGACAAATACCGGCATTACCATCAGTGTCAATGGTGACTATACCCCGTCACAAAACACTCTTTACCAACAGGACAGTGACGGGAACCTGTATATAAGCGCCTCCTCCGCCAACAGTTCGGGCACCACTGGCGTTCTGGTCTGCTTCCTGCCCGGAAGCATGGTCAGGACACCGACAGGCGACGTGGCTGTCGAGGACATCAGGATCGGCGATACGGTTGTTGCGCTGGATTGCGGGACCAATACGCAGGCCCTGCGCGAGGTCGTGTGGACCGGCAGCCAGACCGTCAGGGTCCGCCCCCACCTGCCCGATGATGAATCCGGGTATCCGGTCCGTATCCTCAAGGATGCGATCAGCGATGGCGTCCCTTACAAGGACATGCTCATCACGGCGGAACACTGCCTGTTCCTTGACGGGAAGTTCATCCCCGTCCGCATGCTGGTGAATGGCCGCTCCATCTTTTACGACCGGTCGATCACATCGTATGACTACCATCATATCGAGACCGCGGAACATTCGGTCATCACCGTGGACGGGATGCTGACCGAAAGCTATCTCGACACCGGGAATCGCCATGGCTTCCGGCAGGCCGGCAATGTGGTCCGCATCGGGCAATCCGGCCGGACCTGGACAGAGGACGCGGCCGCCCCCCTTGGCGTCAGTCGCACGTTCGTCGAACCCCTGTTCCATCAGATCGTCGCCCGTGCGCAGGCGGCCGGCGTCACACAAAAAGAGGCCGCAGCAGAACTGACGGAGGATGCGGACCTGCACCTGATTACCGATACGGGCGCCGTGATCCGGCAGGCACGGGAGCATGGGGACCGGGTCATGTTCATGATCCCGACCGGTGTGAAAAGCGTGCGCATCGTCTCCAGCACCCATCGCCCCAGCGACGTGATCGGGCCGTTCGTCGATGATCGCCGTTACCTTGGCCTCGCAATCGGCGAGATCAAGATGTTCGAGGCGGCGCAGTGCCATGCCGTCACACCGCACCTGACGGAACCGGACCTTGACGGCTGGCATATGCTGGAGCGCGAGGACATGCGCTGGACCTCGGGCAATGCGCTGCTTCCCCTTGGGTCGCGCCATCCCAACAGCGCGGCCCTTCTTGCCCTCCAGATCAGGGAAAAAGGGGCCTATCCTGTCGCGCGGCCTGCACATGTCCAGACCGCGAAACGCGCCTGACCTTCCGGCGCGCCACACGCCGACATGACATTGCACATAGGACGCAGGGCGACCCCGCACTCTTTCGGGAGTCGGGGTCTTGCCTTGCCTGGTATCGGGTTACGCATGGCACCACGCATTCTCCTCCAGCCCGGGCAGATCTGGACCCCACAGGACAGCCGGGTTCCCTGCCGCCGGATTGTCGATCTTTCGGAACGGGTGCTTGCCTACAGTCCCTTTCCCGATACCGATACCCCATCGTACGAGAACGTCAGCCAGTCTTTCTTCCGCCGCTGGATCCGCGAAAGCAGGGCCACACTGAGCGGGCAGACCGAAGCCAGGGCCGCGCCAGCGACGGAACTGGCCAAAAAGGTCGCCACCCTGCGCAAGGCCTGCGGCATGAGCCAGAGCGAACTGGCCGCAGCAATGGGTCTCAGCCGTTCGGCAATCGCCGCCCTGGAAACAGGCCGTACCAGCAGCGCCAACAGGCACCTGCCGAAGCTTGCGCAGATCTTTGAAGTGCCGCCCGAACTGTTTCTGGGGGGAATGGTGGAGCAGACCACGACCATGGACCTCTCCCCCGATGAACGCGACCTTATCGACCTCTATCGGCGGCTGCCAACAGAACGCAAGATGGAAATCCAGAAATATGCCGAACGACGTGCCAGAGCCTGAATAGTCGCCCGGAACAGGCCCGACAAACATCCTGTAAATTCAAAGAAGTTTTTGGTGAAGCTTTTTCCAAAAAGCTTCAGAAGAACACCGCCCTTTGGAAACAGGGCGACACCCAAAAAACCTTTACCCCCTTCATCACCCCATGATTTTCCAACACCCCCTGAAAACATCAGAATGGAATGGCTGTTTTTCTAACACCCATTCAGGGCATGGATGCTCTGGATAAAGTTCCGTCCCCCACGCACGGTCGTGGTGACTGTCGCCCTGCCGTTGCAGGCGTGTGATTTTGTTGCGTAATGGTAATTGACAATGAAAGTACTGTCATTTTCCTGTGCGATACTCACCACACGGATGGGGTCAGCCAATCCGCCATAAAACCGGGTAAGATTCGACGGTGAAAATGCGGGTGTGGAGCGTTTTTCCGGGATGACCATGGCAGAGGCCACCGTCCCCTGCGCGGCCCCCAGTGCGTCATAGAATGCCTGTATCGTCGTTGCCGCGGTTCCGTATTCGTCAGTAAATTCCATGGGTTTTGCCTGCGCAATGCTGACGGAGGTCACTGTCGCAACAAGTGGTTCATGGTGATGCCCGGTTATAGCCGCCATTGCATCCGTAAGATGGACCGTCACGTCCTGATGCAGCAGATGACGGAACTGTTCATCCATATCCTGTCCCGACACCAACTGGACATATTGGAAATACTTGCTCGGGTCAGCAGCCTCATCGCCAGAAAGACAGATGGGGTCATGAAGCTTCAGCACATACGAGGGTTCCGGCGTATCGCCTGTCTGCACATCTTCATAATTCGGCGGCCCGGGAAACATGACATATTCAAGCGTCCCGGTCAGTTCCGATGGTTCCCCGTTCCCCAGATTATAGCACCCGCCCGCCCATGCGGATGCCTGCGCGAAGCAGCATATCATTGCGGCCAAGGCAATCGGAACATATCTTCTCATCTGGAAACACCCGAAAAAAATAATTCCCCGTAATATATTTCCGATTACTGATCATGTCTACAAGAACAGCATGGAACCAATCTATTTTATTCAGGAAATATGCAGATTTATTCAGGTATAGGCATGATCTGTTTCCTGCGGGACGCAGCGACTGCTATCCCCGGCAACCTGCCACGATCCGGGGAGCACACAGATACAGCCCTGCGCGGAGGCAGGAGTCCGCGCCAGCAGGCTTTGCGCCATCCTGTCAAAAAAATCGGACCATTTCAGGTGTCTGTGGTGCGAGCTGCGGGACTCGAAAGACAACAATCCCGCACACTCTTAATTAACATTATGATATTAAAGGATTTTATGGTCTGTTTATGTGGAAGATTGTAGAAGGGTTATGTAGAAAATCAAGGGGGTTCATAGTGCGTCTTCAAGGTCGGTCTGACGATTATCCTGGAAGGACGTTTTTTCCTTGACGTTTATGATTTGCCAAATAGTGGAACGGCTTGCGTTGAACTCGCGGGATAATTTTGTGTAGCTGTCTCCAAGGGTGTGAAGCCTACGGATTAGGGCTTTATCCTTTGTTGAAAACTTTTCCTTGCGTCCAAGTTTCACGCCTTCGCGTTTGGCTTGTTGTAGCCCTGCATTTACGCGCTGTTTAATATTTTCACGCTCAAGCTCTGCGACTCCAGCAAGGATTGTAAACAGGAAACGTCCAAGGCTCCCGGCTGTGTCGATTCCCTCGGTCAATGACCGAACGGACACGCCTCGTTTTTTTAAATCTTCCAGAAGATTGAACAGGTGAACGGTTGACCGTCCTAATCTGTCCAGTTTCCATATTGTGACGGTATCTCCGTCCTGTATTTTTGAAAGCATGTCATCAAGTGCGGGTCGTGAAGATTTAGCGCCTGATGCTTTATCTATGAAGATTTTTTCGCATTTTGCGTTTTGTAATGCGTCCACCTGCATGCCTTCGTTTTGGTCTGCGGTTGACACTCGTGCATATCCATAATTTGCCATGATAATGTCTCCTAAAAATGAAATTTTCCTTCTATAATTTCCGAACAGATAAACCGAACAGTATATCCGTGCTTATTCCGTTTTTTTATTATCGTCTTGATAGTGTTAGATAAAGTAAAGTTTTCCGAACACTTTTTTATTATTATCCAACCCGTGAAACGCAAGTCAAGAAAAATGAATGAAAAATTAAATATAATATGTTGACTTTATTTTATTTTGTTTCTGTTCTCATAATATTGTTGGTTTCTCCCGTTTTTTCACTGATTGGTGGATAATTTTTATACCATTCCTCGGTGATTTTTTTAATTTTTATATCATCTGATATAAAGTTTTTTATTGTCTCTATGTCGGTTTTTAGGTCGTCTGGTGTAAACTGGTCGGCATATTTTCCTGTTCCGTTCCATGTTTCCCTTAATAGTTTTAGCGTCTCTTTATCGTCCTCGTTTTCCGATTTTTCAAGATTTTTCATATAGATATCAGGGTATAGGTTTGCGATTTCCTCGCTCATGAAATCACCGCCTAAGTCGTTCAGCCATGTTTGGAAGTCGTCAAAAGGAACATTATGTTTTTCGCATATACTGGCATACCTGGAATGTGCTGACTTATATAATCCGTAAGATTTCCATATTATTTGTTGTTTTTCTCGGTCATTCATCAAACTGAATTCCTCGGATGTAATCGGTGGGAATACGTCTGGTTTAATGATGGTCGGGGTCGGCTTTTCTTTCTTCATTGTATAACCGAACAAGCGAAGAAACATCTCGACCAATAATAAGGAACAACTCGTGTCTATTGTGTTGTTGTGTTTATTAATATGGTATTCTTGCTCTCTGATATTCTTGTATTGTTGACGGAAGAACTCCCTATTCCCGTTTTTGTCCTCCTTTATTTTTTGTTTTATGTTCTCCATATATTCTGGTGTGATGACCGATAAGTGACGGTTATCCTTATGTTTCTTGACGTTAAAGCCCCGTCTTATTCGTGCCTGTGCGCGAACGCTCGCAATATGTGACTCTGGTTTGTTATTATCTGTCGGTTCTGCTCCATTATCGTGTTCAGTGACTCTTGGATTTGCTGGATTGGGTCTATTTCGTCCGTGTTCTCTGGTGGCTCCAAAAGGTCCAATATCTGGGATGTGTCGCTTTTCACCTTCATCAATGTCGGGCTTTCCCCTTGTTGCTGTAGGGGTTTCGGTCGTTCTGGTCTCCTCCCTTGGTCCTGTGTGTTGTTTTTTGGTTTGTGTAGGGGCTTCCCCTCCCCTTCCCTCTTTTTGCCCTGTATGGGCATCCTGTGCGTTTCTTCCTTCTTGTCCATTGTTCCTGTGTCGTTGTCTTTCTTCGTCCATTTCCAAATGCTCATTTTTTAAATCCTCCTGATATTGATTATATAATTTGGCAAACTCGCCCTTTTTTATTTTAAGTAAGCGATTGACGGAACCGATTAAAGTCCCTTCCTTTTCAATAATATAAGTGTCTTTCTTGTCCCCTTTTTTGAACGTGAAACCATTATGACCAAGCCCTGATATAAAGGCTTTTAGGCTGTCCGATTGGCTCCAAATGTCTGTTATTATGGATTTTTCTTCGGGTAGGCTTATGCCTTTTCGTTCGGCTTTTCTCTGCAAATTTGTAGAAAAGGAAGCGCCTGGAAGTTCGCCTTCTGTAAGGTGTTGGATGGTGTTCGCCTCTACTGTTTTGCCTTCCTGTTGAAGTGCATGGAAAACAGCGCGGTTATGTCGCCCTTGTGTAATGTTTTGCCCCGTCCTGATTTCGCTCAAACGGCTTAATTTCTCGTTTCGTTTGTAGCTGTTTCGGCAATCAAGTGCCCGCCCCGTTTTTTGGTTATAATGTGGGACAATCATGTGCCAATGGATGGCACTGTTTTCTTTTTTTGTTCTCTGCTTTTGATGCTCAACAATGACGGCATCAGACAAATCAAACCCGTATTCATATGCTATGGCTTGAAAATCTTGGCGGGCTTGTTCTCGTGAAATCTCACGCTCTGGGGATATTTTAAAATGGTGAAAGCCGTATTTTAGCCCCGTGTCGCGTGCATCCGTGACCATGTTAGCCATGTCCAAGGCATTGCCTTGAATTGGTGTAATGCGTTCGTTTTTCGGTCCTTCAAATATGTGCGTTGCCGTCTCTTGGTGTCCGTTTTTTGAAATGACGGGTCCGCCTTTTATTATCATACGGTTGCCCTTGGTTTGTGTCTGGTGGGTCTTATCTGTTTTAAGATTTTCCGTATGTCTTTGTTTATGTTTTTTATTTCTGATAAATCGGCGTCAACTGTTTCTCCTTGGTTCAATTTTTTGGCTATTTGGTTGACGTTGTTGCCAATGCTGTTGACCTCTCGACGTAGGTTTTCCAGTTCGTGAATCAGGTCCGTGCCATGTTTTCCAAGTGCCATTGATTCCGTCATGATGTGACGGGTCCATGTTGATAGATTTTTATGGTTAGATGCCTTGGCGAACGTCATTAATTCCCGTTTTTCGTCATCGGTTATTCGTATGTGTATCGTTTCCTTTCTCATGTTTTTTTTGTCTCCTTCTTATGGGTTCAACAGGGCGAAGCCCTTTGCCGGGTGGTGGATGTGTAAACATTCACCATGCCTGGCTCCATTATAGGCACAAAGGCATGCAAATATAAAATAAACATAATACAGTTATTTCTATATTTTATAAAAAATAACCCGGAATAGTGTTATTTATAATAATTCTAAAGCATGAAAGGGACGTTATGACCAATTCCGTTAATTGTAATGATATTGCTGTGAAATTGACACCCACTCCTCAAGTGGTGAATAAATCAACAGGCGCTCCTATACCTGGTGCGTATGTTACAAAAATTTCATTCCCGAAGACTTCAGTTCAGACGCAACACGGAACTGTTCATCATCTTAGTGGTCCTCCTACCGCTGAAGTTTCCTTAAACGGTGGAAACTGCTCTGATGTTCCTGTGATATAGTTATCGGCAAATGAAAGGCTGGATTGATTTCCAGCCTTTTAAAGCGTCTTGGAAGCCTCTAAAATCTTGGTTGCAACCAAACTTGATTTTTACCTTGGTGCCTCTCCACGGTCCTTCAAAAGACATCTCTGTGGATATTGTGGTTATCATTATTCTGTATGTTTTTAGGATAGCCAGGCATGGCGAATGTTTACACATTCACCACCTGGCAAGGGGGGATGATATTCCCCCGTTGACCCCCTATTTTTCGTTATCTTTTTCCAATGTTTTTGGAATCTTGCCGCTATAATTTTGTGGCTTTCATCAGCATCATGACGCTATCGCGGGCTACGCCTTGGCATTGCTCATGCCAATCCTGATGACCGCCCGTTTTTTGCCGTGTGCGTGCGTTTCTGCTCATGGATGACAAAGGAAGGGCGTCCCCTTCCCGTGCCTCTACGGGCATCCAGACGTAGCTGTAGCGTTTGCGGGCATGGCTGTGGTGTCTGGTGATGGTGGCGGTATTCCTGTGATGATGTGCGGTGGTCTGGTGTTGTTCATTTGATGTCTCCTTTTTTCTATTGACGGGTTTGCGTGATTGTGTATTTTCGTCATTGGTGGTCCTCTTGCAGGTTGCCATACTTTTTTATTTATATTCTTCATCTTATCGACACCTCTTTGTTTTCTGTCACTTTTTGACTGTTCCCTTTTGGTCGATAACTTGACTCCTTCAGTCATGACCCGTTTGATTTGTGACCATGAACATGGCGGGCGTTTGATTTCTTTGAAAGCGCCAAGGCTATCCAGAACTGTCATCATGTTTCGTTTGCGTATGTGACATTTTAGGAATCGTTCATGATTGAACCGTTTCCGCTGTTCTGGTGTCATCTCTGCTTTAATATGTGCCAAAATCTTACGTTCTGATTTTGACAACTGGTTATCATCGAACACCTTGATATCGTGCCAAGTTTTATAAACTTTGTCGTATGATTTGATGACACCTTTAGGGATGCCGAAGAACCTTGATTCTGATATGACCTGAAACCCTGATGACCGCTTGTTATGGTCATCGGTTACGATTGCTTTAGTGATATATTTCCCGACATTGATAGCCGTGCCTTTTGCTATTCGCTGAACGCATTCGCCACCGTCATGCGGATGACTGGCATACATCGGGTATATGTTTGTTTCCACGTCGCTTATGATGATTTTTTGTGTGAATATGATAGCATGTATATGCCATATTCCTGTTTTTTGTTGTTCAAATGACTTGATACCGAAATTCAATATTTTCCTATTACGTAATTTTTTCTGTAAACCATTCCACAAATCGCTGACGCATTGCTTTGATTGTGCAATGCTATCGCGGTCACATGTGATGGTTATGAACGTGGCGCGATACCCGTTTGTGTTTGCGAAGTCTTCCAGCCCTGCAAGGATAGCCCTGTTCCTAAATAGACGTGCCCTCTTGGCTCTATCGTTGTCGCTGATATCATATGATGGCTTAATGTGTTCGCGTTTGCCGTGATGCTTGCCATGTCCATTTTTTCCGAACTGATACCAGTTGATGGCCTGTTCACTGTCATCATCTGCGATTGGTTCCAGGTCTGTTATCGGTTCGATTTCATGGAACTCAGGAAACTGTTTTAAAACATTGAAAGCGAACGTGTTTCTTTGCCTTGTGTATTCTTTCAGGTGTGAAATCAGGCATGTCTTCAGTTCCCCGATTGTCCACCTTTCAGGTGTTCCGTCATCCCTGATTACGTCCACGGGGTCGGTATCTGATAGACCTGATAAATCAGGGATGTGTGTCCTTGTTATCCGTTTGATAACGGGTTTTACGGGCTTTGGTTCTTGCATTGCCTTTTGCCACATGGATAATGGCGTGTACTCAGGCTTTTTAACTGCTGTTATCTTTGATTTGTTTTTGTTTTCTTCTCTTGCAAGGTCAAACATTGATTTAGGTTTAAAAACCTTTTTTACATCTAATGTTATTTTTTTCTTGATGTTTTCAGTGTTATTTATTATATTCATAATTAAAGGTCTCCTGTTGTGCTCCTTTCGTCCGGCCAAAGATTTCGGGAAAACACGGGTTTAAATATAAGGGTGTCATCATCATGATGATGCCCTTTTCTATTATTGAAACAGAACTATTCGAAATATCCAAGAAAATTGTTGCATATATTCTGGTTAGGCATACGTCTTCTAAAAAAATAGCATGTCTATATATTCTTTTATTGGGTTATATCTGCGAATATTCTTAATGGGAATGTGTAGTGATATGGAAACCAAATTATCTGTTGACGGTCATATATTTGATTTTATTTGTGATATTGAACCGAAAAAGAACGAAGACGGAAGCATTAATCCTTTAATGCCTCAATCTCGATATAAGAATATCAAGGGCTTACCACTCAATCGTTATGGAATTGGTCCATTTTGCAAATTCAATATTCCGAAAAAATTAAATTGGATGGGTGTGTATATATTAGATGTTGATGGTCTTCCTAATTATGTAGGGGAATGTAAAAACTTTTCAGAACGATTTAATAATGGATATGGAAATATATCCCCGAAAAATTGTTATAAAGACGGGCAACATACGAACTGCCGTATAAATAACCTAATTTATAATGCTTGTTCTGATGACAAAAAGGTTCGGTTATGGTTCTTGAGAACCGATAATTATAAGGAAATTGAAGCGACCTTAAGGGCATCTCAAAGAATGTCATGGAATCTGGTGTAATGCCCCTTATGTTTTTGGTTTGAATAATTTTTCTATATTCCAGAAAACTGGGTATGTGACGCTTTCTGCAACTTTGGTAAGGTTTTCGATGTCAACGTCATCGAAGTAAACGGTATTACCTACGGATTTGTTGTTTCCTTCGTGACCAAGGAAACTGTCAATCCATGACTCTCTTAACCCGCCTTCTCCGTGTTCGTGGATGTTTCGAAGTTTGGTTGAAACATTATGACGGAAGGAATGGAAAACGACGCTTTTTCCGATTCCTAATCTGGTTTTGAACTTGCTAAAATCTCTTTGGAAATGTGCTGACCGTTTTTTATCCTGTCCTGTGAATTGTAGGTCGTGGAACAGGTAGTGTCTTCCTTGGTTTCTGGCTCGTGTAGCAAGGTCCAGGATGCCTGCGGTACGAAGTGCTGAACAGATAGGGATGACGCGACTTCCCGCCTCGGTTTTTGCGCTCCATGCGGTCCAAGGCTGGTTTTTAATAGGCTCATGGTCTTGGACTATGATGCAATAAGCCCCTTTGATTTCTTTGATATCTTGGGGTCTAAGCCTACAAATCTCTTCCAGTCTCATACCTGTATATGACGCGATGGCGACAATCATGGACGCGGTTTTATGGCTGATGGTTCCGAACTGCCAAGGCTGTCCAGTGATGGTTTTTAATTCTGTGTCGCTCCATCGGACACGTTTGGTTTTTGGCTTGTTGTCGAATTGCCACCCGCCTGTGAATACATTTCTATCCACCATATCCCTTAACAGGAAATGTTTGAAAAATGCTGATAGGCGGGTGAAATGATTTTTAACGGCTTTTCCTGAAACTCGTGGCAATTTTTTCAGGTTGGCGTATTCGACAAATTCTTGGATGGTTCTGTTATCGTTCCGTTGTTTTCCGTAGGTTTCGGGCAACTGTTCCATAAGGCTTTTAGGGCCTGTTAGGTCTTGATATAGTCTGCTGTAGCAGCGATGAGGATGACGGAGAGGAAGGATGCGGCGGTCTTCTCATATCGGGTCGCGACAGCCCGCCATTCCTTGAGCCTTGCCCACAGATTTTCGACCAGATGCCGGTGTCTGTAAGCCCATCTGGGACAGGCGACTTCTGGATCATTCTTCCTTGGCGGAATGACAGGACGAGATCCCCGGTTCCAGAGATCTTCACGGAATTTGTGCGAGGCATATCCGCGGTCACAGACGACATATGTCGGCGAGTGTAGCAACTCGTCGAGCAGGGCATAGGCACACGGCAGTTCATGTGCCTGGCCGGGCGACAGCGTGAAGGACAGTGCCCTGCCACGTCCGTCCGCGGCTACGCAGACTTTGGTACCAAAGCCTCCACGTGAGCGGCCAAGCGCCTCACGATCCCTGACGCATCCTCTGTATCCCCCTTTTTGGCGGCCCCGGCCGCCTTGTGATGGGCACGGATCGTCGTGCCATCGAGAAAAACCATGCCAAGAGCCTGGTCGCTGTCTTTGACCTTTTCAAAGAGGCGCTGCCACACACCGAGCTTCGACCATCGAATGAACAGTTGTGCGGCAATCCACCACGGACCAAACTCAGATGGCAGGGCGCGCCATTTCGCGCCGTTCTGATGGCGCCAGAAAATCGCGGAGATCGTCCGTCGAAGGTTCTTCGGTGGCGTCTTCCCTTTTGGACGGACTTCCTCGATCAAAGGCTCCCAGACGGACCAGGCGGCATCAGAAAAGACAGACTGCATCATGCTCATCATAAACAGCTATGCAGTCCGTTCTGTCATTCAAGACCTAACAGGCCCTAAACGCTCCTGCGTCTTCGCCTGTATAATCTCGGATAGGTTTATCGCCACAGACTTCAAGGAAACGCCTGAAGGTCATTTGATATGACTTAATGACGGTTGATTTGGCTTTGACCTTAGTGGCGAGGAAGATGGGGACGGACTCGGAAAACAAGGGACTGGGCTTTGTTTCCTGTGGTTTTAGGAAAGCCTTCATCTCGTTAATTTGGCTTTGAATATCCACCAAAGCTGTGGCGGTTGGTGTTTTTAACTGTTTGATATTTTTGATGGTTTTTTGAAGAAGGTGGATGCCTTGTTCTGCGATATCTTTGGCTTTTTCTGTTTCTTGAATAAGTTCTATGGCATGCAGATTATGCTTTAACTCCTGTTGCTTATTTTTGGTTTTCAGGGTCTGTATTTCGTGCCTGTATGTTTTAATAAGCGATGCGAACAACTCCCGAACGTCGTCGGGTAGTTCGTCCATGATGAATGTTTCGCTTTCTGTTAGTTCTTCCATGATTCGTGTTGCTGAACTGAACAGCCTTTCGGTGATGGCGTAGATTTCGCAAGCGTATGATTTTGCCTTGTGTCGCTTTGTCGTTCCAAG
Organism: Gluconacetobacter entanii; assembly: GCF_013155425.1. Taxonomy (NCBI): domain Bacteria; kingdom Pseudomonadati; phylum Pseudomonadota; class Alphaproteobacteria; order Acetobacterales; family Acetobacteraceae; genus Gluconacetobacter; species Gluconacetobacter entanii. Next base: position 26,903 of record NZ_JABJWD010000105.1, read on the forward strand.
GCTATGCCATATTTCCCTTTTTCCGATAATATCACGAATATGTGAAGGGACGGCTCTGCGGAAATGGTATCCCGAATCCAATCGAATCAACACGGTAATCGGCTCACATTGTAGAAGCCGATTGTAGAAGAATCGGCTTTCTGGTTTCCGAAAACCAAAAAAGCCAATTATATCAATATGTTATACTGGTGCGAACTGCGGGACTCGAACCCGCACGCCCTGTTAACGGGCGCAAGATTTTAAGTCTCGTGCGTCTACCATTCCGCCAAGCTCGCATCGCATGCATCTTCTAGCACACACACCACGCACGACAACTCAACCTGCCACGGTTTGAGGAGATTTCGGCACAAAAAACACAAGGGACACCTATTCCTGCATATCGCGCAGCAGGGTGGCCCCTTCACGGCGCAGCCAGGCTTCGGCGGTGCGGCGGTGCGGTGTCAGCCGATCCACCAGTACCCAGAAATCAGGTCCATGGTTCATGTGCCGCAGATGCGCCAGTTCATGGGCCATCACGTAATGCTGCACCTCCGGCGGGGCCATCACCAGACGCCAGCACAGCATGATCGCCCCATCGGCGGTACAGCTACCCCACCTGCTGCGGGTATCGCGGATCGACAGGCGCGTGGGACGCAGCCCTGCCTGCCGCGCCAGCGCCGTCAGTCCCGTGCCGAGGCGCAGGCGCGCTTCCTCACGCAGGAAGGTCGTCAGACGCCGGACCAGAAACGCGGCTTCCCCACTGACATGCACCACGTCTCCTTCGATCCACACGCCACGCCGGGCATCGGGACAGTGGCGGATGGCGTGGGGCCGCCCGTCGATCAGTACCTGCCCCCCGTCATGCCATCGCGGGGCCTTGGGTATGCGGGCAAGGTTGGCGGCAACCCATGCCGAATGTGACCGCAGCAGCGCCAGCGCGTCCTCGCGCCGGGCACGCGGCGGGAGGGTCAGGACGACATGGCCACTGCGGGCGTCGATCCGCATGGAAATGCGCCGCGCACGCGCCGAACGACGCCAGCATACCGGGACCTGCCCGCTGGCGATGGCCACGGTTTCGGGGCCATCCTCGCGCATCATCCGCGCGACGCGATGTCCGGGGGCTGCGTGCTGTCGGCGCCGGGGGGACACTCACCGGGCCATTCCACGATATGATCCTCCAGCGCGCCGGCGCGGCGCTCGCTGATGACGCGGCCGCTGACCGACACCCCGGCCTCATGCACCGTCTCGGGCCGCCCGGACACCAGCGGGTGCCACCATGGCAGGGGCCTGCCTTCGTGGATCAGGCGGTATCCGCAGGTGGGCGGCAGCCAGTCGATCTCCTCCAGCATGTCCGGCGTCAGGCTGATGCAGTCCTGCACCTTGCGCTGGCGGTTGGGATAATCCGTGCACAGGCACGTCTTCGTATCCAGCAGGCGGCAGGCGACATCGGTAAAGACGATCTCCTCCGTCTCATCATCGCGCAGCTTGTGCAGGCAGCACCGCCCGCACCCGTCACACAGGGATTCCCACTGCGCGCGCGTCATGCGCGACAGCGGAACGGTCATCCAGAACGGACGCTCCCCTGCCTCATTGCCATTTTCCATGCCCATCGCCCCCATGTCCCGTTCCGTCATGTCCCAACGCCCGCCCCCGCGTCCACCATGGCGGCCAGCATGCCCATACCCAGTCCTGCGCAGGCCGACAGCACAAGCGACGGCCCCAGCAGGGGCAGCCACAGCATGCGCACACGCATCCATGTCCCCGCCCCCAGTCCCCATGCCGTGCGCGACACGCTGGCCGGCACACGCAGCAGGGTCCGCAGCGGCAGCACCGTCACAAGCGGGCACAGCAGCATCCCCTGCAACACCGGCCACATGCCCGCGCCCCCCGCCCCGAGCAGGCGCGGCAGGCACAGCGC
>NZ_JABJWD010000106.1:0-9942 GCF_013155425.1 Gluconacetobacter entanii
GGTGTATTACGTCTCCACCACGGATGACAACATGACCACGCCGGGCGCCTCGGGGGCTGCGTGGCAGTCGCTGTTCACCGGGTTGCAGGCATCGCTTGGCTTTACCCCGGTGCAGCAGGGCGGCGGTGTCTACCAGGCCGCGACCAAGGTTTTTGTGGGAAAGGATTCCACCTATTCCGGCCTGCGATATTCCTATCTGGACCCGAACAACAGCAATGCCCTGACAGAGGGCGGATATCTGGTATCGTCATACGGGACGATCCTGTCCGGTTCGACGCAGGTGGGCGACCTGACGATCAATTCCGACGGACGCCTTGCGTTCCAGTCCGTGAAGATGGCTGACGTTTACACCGTGTCGGCGAACCTGTCGGATGTAACGGCGGTCAGCAATTCGCTGGCAGCAGAAGTGACTGCGCGTGAAGCCGATACCGCCACGCGAGTTTCTGGCACGCTTTCCATGGCGACGGGTGACTCGCAGGGGCAGGGGCTTCACTGGTCGGGCTCCCTCGGCGCACCCATGTTCGCCTATGGTGCCAGTGCCGGTTCCACGACGGTCGTGCAGATCGCCTTGAACTCGCAACTGTCGGGCTATGTCAATGGCGGGACAACATCCGGCGGCAATTACAAGGGCGAAGAACTATATCTCGCCTCCAACGGGCATCCAACTTTCGCCTATGACGGCGGCTCACACCAGCTTGCCCTGCCGGGGGATATCGCGACCCCCATGCCCTTCGCATCGTCGGGCACCTATACGGTTGTGCAGGGCGTGTCGCGCATCTTCTTTGAAGCCGTGGGGGCTGGGGGTGCCGGGGGCATGTCCTCGGGCAACGAAACCACGGAATCGATTTACGCCGCTGGCGGTGGTGCCGGTGCCTACGCAAGGGGGTTTCTGGCCGTGTCGGCCGGGGACGTGGTTACTGTCAGCATCGGTTCTGGCGGGTCTTCTCCTACCCATACGACCGGAAGCCCTACGTATGGTGGGTCAACCACGATCTCCATTAATGGCACCGTGGTGCTGACCTGCACGGGTGGCGAGAGCGGAGTGTGGAATGACGTTACCGATGCGGCTGGCGGTTCCCCCGGAAATGTGACCAGCAGCGGTGCTTGCACGGTCCAGCTTCAAGCCAACGGTGGCTTCGGTGGCGATGGGCAGTCCGGGACCAATCTCGCCAAAGGTAACGGTGCCGCGGGCCCATGGGGTGGCGGTGGTCGCGCCGGTAATGGCGGGGGCACGTCTGGCAATGCTCCCGGCGCAGGTGGGGGCGGTGCTTACAACGACACCTCAACCAGCAACAATTATTACGGCGGATCGGGTGGTCCCGGATACGCCATCCTGACCACGGCCCCATAAGGAGAAGATCAGCCATGTCCGAGACAACGACAGCCACCACGACCACGACCACGACCACGACCACGGCAACCCCCAGCATCCAGAATTATATAGTATATCGGACGGTCGCATCCGGGACCGAAGGCGTGGGGTATGTGGTCAACAGCATCCTGTGGGATGGGACCAGCACGTTTAACCCCGGCGCGGGTCTGGCACTGGCTCTGGATGCCGACGGGGCCTATCCGATCGGCAGTACCTACACCGCGCCGACTGCGACCACAACGGCCACGACAGCCACGGCAGCCACGACAGGAAGCGCGACATGATCCCGCGTGGCATCCGCAACAACAATCCCGGCAACCTCGACTTCGTGGGGCAGGCGGGCGCGCATCTGGAAACGGGCGTGGCCGACCCGCGCTTTGCCGCGTTCGCGACCATGGCGGACGGCATCCGCGCATTGCGTGACCAGCTGCTGCGCTACGGTGAGCGTGGACTGACCACGGTATCCGATATCGTGCGCGTCTATGCCCCCCCGTGCGAGAACGCCACGGGTGCGTATATCTCCGTCCTGTGCCAGAAGATGGGCGTTGGCCCCGACACCGTGCTGGACCTGCGCGACCCGGCCACGATGGCGCGCCTGATCTGCGGCATTGCCGTGGTGGAAAACGGGCCGGGGCACCTTGGTCTGACGCAGGTTGAACAGGCACTGGGGGGCGCGCCTGTCGCCTGAACGCCACCGCACAAATCCGCGCCTGCCACGCCGCCTGATGGGCGGTTTTTTATTGCCGAGAGAATGAATGACTGACGATACGACGCCGGACGTGCTGGCGCGACTGGACGAGCACGACGTGCGACTGGACCGGCATGACGGACATCTGGAGCGGCACGACTTGCAGATTGAACGTCTGAACACCGGGTTCGGCGTCCTCCAGACCGGACAGCAGCATATTTTGCAGCAGATTGCCGAACAGAATGGCGAGGAACGGGAGCGATCCCGAAGCCAGAAAGAACAGAACGACGAACTGCGCGCGGAACTGCGGGGCCTTGGCGCGGACATCCGTCTGCTGTTCGACGCTACCAATCGCGAACGCGGCGCGCGTGAGGAGCGCCAGCGCCTGTTCAACCGCAATACCACGTGGGCGGTCGTTGTCCTCGCGGGGCTGGGCACGCTGCTGGGCTGGCAGGAGTTCGGACAGACCATCTGGCACGCGGTGCTGCACCTGCAGGAACCTGCAGGATGAGCATCCCCCAAATCAGGAAAACACGAACATGAACACCACCGCAAAACTAGGCGGAATTGGCGCCATATTCGCGCTGCTGCTGACCGAAGTCCCGGAGCAATACACGCTCTATGTCGCGCTGTTCATCATCGCGTGCGGAGTGGTGACGGCGCTTGTTCCGCCTCCCAATGCAGGCAGCAAATGGGCCGTGGCCTATCAGCTCATCACGACCATCGGCCTGAACATCGGTTGGGCGGAAAACCATTTCAAACCGGGTCAGTCTGGCGTGCGCGTGCCGTTGCCGGACAAACCGGCGGCGAAACAGGCAGTCGCGGCGGCGGGAATCCCGGTCCTCGACCGCAAGGGCAAGCCCGAAACCCCCACATCCTGACCCACCACATACCGCCCACCGAGGCGGTTTTTTATTGGAGCCATCCCATGACCCACATTTCCCGCCGGTCCCTGCTGCGCGCCGGGGCCGGAACGCTGGCGGCTGGCCTTCTTGCGGCCTGCACCGTGACCAAATCCGGCACGACCACCACGCTGACCCTGAACGTGGGCGAGGTGGTGGACTACGGCAATGCCGTGCTGTCGTTCGCGAGCACAGCCATCGGCCTGTCGTTCGTATCTGCCGCGATGGGGACCGCCAACGTCACGCTGGCAAATACCGCCATCGCGGGCCTGAAATCCAGCTTGACCGCGTTCCAGACCGCAGCCGGTTCCAGCACGTCGGTTTCCTATGACAACGCCAGCGTGAAGACAGCCTTCGACAGCGTCCTTGCGGACGTGGAGAAGATCGACAGCCTCATCATCGCGGTGATTGTCGGCACGGCGGCGAACCTGTCGAGCAGCGTGGTCACGCAGGCCAAGACGGCAGCGGGGGCAGCAGAAACGTTGATCGACCTGCTCAAGGCCATGGTGGACATGTCCGGCGCACGCCTGCGGAGCGCTGCGCCCGTGGACCCGGATGCGGCTATCGGGCAGATCGCCATTTTCACGGCGACGCAGGGGTGACGCCCTTCGTGCAGGGGGTGATTGCCGGTGCGGGCGGCGTGACCGTCCTCATCGGGCTGCTGGTTACTGTCCCCCTCAAGCTGCATGCGCTCTATATGGCAATACAGTTACGGAACCGGGGACTGGAGTAATTCAATCCCTCTCTCGGCAAATGCTACTGCACGCGATGTCAGGTCCATGGTCATGCAACCTCCAGGACCTCGACTGTCGCCTGCCGCCCAAGCGCATGAAGGGCGGCCTCGACGCGCCCGATCTTGCTTTCATGCAACAGATCGCGCAGCCGACGCACGGATGATTCGGCCACGCCCAGTCGGCGCGCCAGTTCCACGTTGCTGACCCTGTTTTCCAGCATGGCCGTATGGAGCGCCAGCTTGGCCGCTTCCAGCATGGGCACATAGACCAGAGGGCGACCATTGGCCGCGGGCGGCACTGGCACGGCCGCGCCGTCGTCCACATAGATGGACAGGGACGTGACCAGCAGGTCCTGCGCCTCGCGCAGCGCCTCCTGCCGGGTTGCGCCCTCGGTCGCTCCGGGCAACCCCTCGAATGAGGCCGTGATGGTGCCGTCCGGATTGGTCTCCAGATTGACCGGGTAAGCGTAAAGCATCCTCATACCTCCAGATCGGTTTCGGTCAGCACGAGATCCTTGAGGATCTTGCGGAACGTGCCGGTGGCCATGTCACCGCGATGGTTCGATACCACCGTCGAATTGCCGTTCAGCCGCACCACGATGTGCGACCCCTTCCCCTTACGCTCGGTCATGTTCCAGCCATTCTTGTTGGCGAGACGGCGGAGACGGGCGAGGAGGTCAGCGGCTTTCATGTCCACAATATCGCGCAGATATGCGCGAATGTCAACATAAATCGGTCATAAATGAACGAAATAAGCCCCCGACTTGCGAACTTGCGCAAACTCGGCTGCCGCCCGGCGGAAACCCGTGCGGGCCAGCCCATGCTGTCGGCCATGCGCGGCTTCTGCGCCCGCAAAGCGCCGCCGCGCCTGATCCGCGATCATATCGACCCCGCACCGCTGATGCTCGGCAATGACGTGCTTGGGGATTGCACGTCGGCAGCCCTCGGCAACCATGCCCGCGCCACGGCGGCGCTGGGCGGCTTCCAGGTGGACGTGACCACGGCGCAGGCCGAGGCGTTCTATTCGCTATCCACCGGCTACGTCCCCGGCGATCCGCGCACGGACAACGGCGGCGTGGAAGTCGATGTGCTGACCACAGCCATGCGTGATGGATACGCCGTGACCAACCAGACTCTGTTTCCCATATGGGGCAGCGCGGACCCGGGCGACCTGAATGGTCTGAGGAACATCATGGCTGGGATGTCGGCGGGATATATCGCCGTTCAGTTTGCAGATGCGGATCTGTGGGAGGATGAGAACGGGAATCTCGCGCCGGTGCTGGATACGGACATTCCCGCCAGCCGTGGCGACCCGAATCCGAATCCCAAGAATGGTCATGCTCCACTGATTTGGGGATACGCCGGAACGGACGATACCGATATTTGCGACCTGATTACCTGGGGCACACTTCAGAAAGTCACATGGCGTTGGATCAAGTCTCGCATCATGGAAGTCCACGCCATCGCATGGCGGCAACTTATGCCCGCCACCGGGCTGGCTCCGACCGGACAGGATTGGGAAGCGCTGGTTGCGGCCAACGACGCATATCTGCGGGGTGCGGCATGAGGGCGGCGCTGCTGGCCGGATTGCTGGCCCTGTCCGCCTGCGCCAGTCAGCCGCGCGTGCAGACCACGATCCCGGCGGCGATGGCGTCCATTCAGTCCAGCCTCGCGCAAGCCGGGGCGGTGTCAGTCTCCCACACCGCCGACTGGACACCGGCGCAATCGGCGCAGTTTGAACGGGCGATCCGGGCGGCGCAGTGTTCTCAGGACCGGCAAGACCCGGTCATCGGCACCATTGCAGGCAACGTGACGCTGGAACTGTCCGGGTCGTTCACCCAGTCCGGGCAGTTCACGGTCGGCGCGATCACCACGACTCCGACGGTCGGTGTGCAGGGATCGGCCAGCCGGACGCGCACGCAGCAGGTCAGCCTGCCGGTGGCCTATGCGCCGCTGTCCTCCCTGCCGGACGTGGAGATGTCCCGGCAGATCGGTTACGAGACAGAGTTGTTCGCGCAGAATGATGATGCGCGTCATCAGGAAGCAGCGCGGCTGATTGAGGATCGGGAAGCGTTGCGGGAGCGGGTAGGGGAACTGATCGGGAGTTGGGATGCGGGCCAGTGCACGCCGCGCGCGCCGGTTGCGCCGTTTGTGGGGAGCAAGCACTAAACCTCTTTGCGTCGCCATTCCTTGGGTGACGGGAACTCCTCATGCACCCGGGCCAGAACCTCCAGCCACGCGGCAACAGATGGCGGGATGTCTGATTGCCCTGCCGCCCATCGACGCGCCAGACGTTCGTCTGCACCAATTTTCGTGGCGAATCCCCGCTGCGACCATCCAATCGCAGCAAGGCATTCCCGGAAGCGGGTGGGGGTCATCCCCCCATCCCTTTTATCATGTGACTGGCAATTGCCGCGAGGACACCGCCGCCGAGGCTGCTGACGATTACCAGAGGTGCAAGCCAGCGGTCCCGGTTCAGTTTGGCGGTTTCGGCCATCAGCTTGTGCTGTTCAGCCACATACTTGCGGGTCTCTTCCTGCATCATTTCAATGCGGGCGACCTGTTCCTGAAAATCCATTTCGGTTGCTACCGTTTCGCTCATTGGGGTGTTCCCTCAAATAAGGCCGGGTCAATTCCCTTGCCATGTCCGCAATATGCGGACAAAATGAGCGCGAGTCAACAAGAAAATGCAAGAAAAACGGCAGGAACCCGCGAAGGCCCTGCCGTTTTGTTGCCCCGTTGAGTGGAACCGGGGCGGCGGTCTCTCCCTGCTGTCACGCCTCTGGCTCGTCTGGTGATGTTACCATCTCCGGGCCAACTGGACGGGCGTTCGCACCTCTGAAACTGGCGCGGGGCTTCCACCCTCTGCCGCTTGAGATAGATAGGTATCAGGCGTCTGGCCCTCTAAAACCGAGGGACTCACCATTTTCGCCAAGCGACGAAATAGGTGCCGTCTCTCCGGCTGTCACGACAAATTCAACCCTAAATCTGAGGGAGATTTCTCTCCGACGTTGGGGCACGTGTCGTTCGCGCCATATCATGTCCCCGTTTACATGGTCGGCCCTGATATGTGGCGTCACTCCATCTCTTGCAGGGGCAGGATTCGAACCTGCGGCCTTCAGGTTATGGGCCTGACGAGCTACCGGACTGCTCTACCCTACATCATGGCGCTGCGACGCCTCACTGTCCGGGGTGTTGCCGCCGCAGCAGGTCTGATTATAGGGGATGGTGAGGGCGGGTACAAGCCGAATAGGTTTGACAATTCTTAAAAACACCCTTTGTTTTCAATGCGTGAAATAATCAGGTTTGTGCATCTAAGTGATTGAATCATCAGGATTATTGCAATCCTTTCGAGTCCGCCAATTCCTTGATTTTTCTCAGTTTTCCGCCAAGGTTTGTGCATCTCCGGCAGGGTTTGACAATCCGCCCGTCAGAACAATGGCATTCCCGGCAGGCTGCACCTCCTGTCTCGAACAATGAGGCATGAGCACTGCCGGTATCCGGATCCTGGCCAGGCGCTCAGGGTCTGGCACTGCATCGCGTCATGCATACAGTCGGATGCATTAAGTAAATCTTCGTAACGAATATCTGGCCGCATGGGGCGATAATGTTTCAGCATCCTTGAACAAATGCTGAAGTTCCATGTCCCGCATCCGTCCATTTGTCGCATCTGTATGTCTTTTGTTGCCCCTGGGTCTGGGCGCATGCCACGGGCAGCATCGCGAAACCGACTCCCGCTGCCGCAGGGGGCCACTGTCCCATCCGCCAGATGGACCGCCGGACATGGGGCAGGGCTTTCGTGGTGGCGACATGACCGGAGGCATGGCGGATGGTCCCGGCGGAATGTCCGGCATGAGGATGCCGGGAAGCGGCATGACAGGCATGGGCAATGATGGAATGCGCGGTGATGGCGGCGGTTTCGGGGGCCATATGGGGCCACCGCCGGATATGGAGCGGTCAGCCGTCCCATGCGATCCACCCCCCGCACCTCGGGAGAGGCATGCTGCACCGGAACCGCCGGCAGGAAACGCAAATCAGGACGTGGACGTCTCGAAAATACAGATCGGCGGCAAGGGGTGATGTCGCGTCACTCCCTCCGGATTATGGTGGCCGCCGGATGTCTGCTGCTGCTTGCCGCCTGTGCTGAACATCGGCCACCGCTCGACGATGATGGCCTGCCTGTCACCGATGGCTCGGAAGATGGCGACCCTTCCCATGGGGGGCGCGGTGGCCCGGGTGGGGGTAGCATCTGGTCGGATGTCCTGCATACAGCCATGCAGACCGGCATGGGTTTTCTTCATCATTAGAATTATCAGGTCGTGCCCGGTCGCATGGATTGCCGCCTTTTGATCGAAAAAGGCGGCGTCTTTCGAAGCTTTTTGGAAAAAGCTTCACCAAAAACTTCTGGATTGTTCCTGCGGCATTTTCACGGGTCCGCTTTTGATGGGGCCTGCGTGAAACTCCTTCCCGTGTGGGTGGTTAGGGCTGCATCCGGCAGGGTCCCCCCTTCCGGTTCCGGATGGGGTGGACCATGCACTCATCTTTACGTCCCGCAAGAAGGATGAAAAGCGATGCGTTATCCCCCGCTTGGGCTCATGGTCGTGACGTTTGTCCTTGCCACCAGCCCCGCACTGGCACAGCCACGGACCACCACCGCGCCCGCATCGTCACCCCAATCGGTGGCCCAGGGCGCCGTTGAGGGCGCGCCGGGGGCGCGACTGGCCGGGTATCTCAATTTCTGCATCAGCAACGGCCTGCTGCCGCATGCGGAAACGATGGCGCTGCTTGACCATACGATCGCCCGGTCCAATGCGGTCTTCAACGACCATCGCGGCGACATGGATTATGCGCAGGGGACGGCGGGCATCCTGCAACCCGCGAACCCCAACGGCATGCGGATCACGGACCTCGACATCCCGCAGCGGCGCAGCCTGTGCGATCAGGTCCGGCGCAAAGCCGCCGCCGCGGGGTGAAGGCGCGTCAGTGCGAGGTCAGCATCGCCGGGACCATCAGGTCCACGTCATGGCGGATCATGGAGATATAGTCCGCCGCCGGTCCATCGGGCGGGGACAGGGCCTCCACATACAGCGTGCCGCCCGGACGCGCGCCCGTGGCGGTGGCGACCTGTTTCACCAGTCGCGGGTCGGCGGCATTTTCCATGAAATAGGTGCTGACGCCAAGCGTGCGGATCTGGCGGATCAGGGCGGCGACATCGGCGGCGGAGGCCTCGGTCTCGGTTGACAGGCCCTGCGGCGCCATCAGGGTCACGCCATATTCGCGCCCGAAATAGCCAAAGGCGTCATGCCCCGTCAGGACCCGGCGGCGTTCGGCCGGCACGGTTGCGATCCGTTCACGGATATACCGGTCAAGGTCGCGCAACCGGATGAGGTAGGCGTCCGCATTCGCGCGAAAGGCGTCCGCATCCTCCGGATCGACCCGGATCAGCGCATCGCGGATGTTGCGCGTCCAGATTTCCACGTTCGGCACGCTGTTCCACACATGCGGGTCGGTCACGTCGTGCCCGTCCTCCCTCATGTCATGCACGGGGATGCCATCGGATACGATGACGGGCGTGCCATGGTATCCCGCCGCGCGGGCAAGGCGGACGAACCACGTCTCCAGCCCCTCGCCGCTGAGGAAGATCACGTCCGCCTGCTGCAGCTTCCCGGCATCGGCGGGGGAGGGTTCGAATTCGTGCGGGTCCCCGTCGGGCGGCACCAGCGAGGTGACGGTGGCATGCGTGCCCCCCACCTGCCGCACCACATCGGCCAGCACGGTGAAACTGGCGACGGCATGGACCGTGCGGGCCATGGCCGCATGCACCGGCGCAAGCCCCGCCACAAGGGCGGCGCAGGCCAGCGGCAGAAGGCGGAGTTTCATGTCAGGGTGCCTTTTCCAAGCGCGTTCGGGGGATCAGTTGCGTGTCAGGCGTGGGGCGAACAGGCGCGATGCCAGCCCCATCGGCGCCAGCAGGAGCGAGACGCCATAGAACAGGCTGCATGTCAGGATGATGGTCGGCCCCGACGCCATGCGGCAGTGAAACGACACCAGCAGGCCGCCCAGTCCCGACAGGGCGGCAATCGTGGCGGACAGCGTCATCATGACCCACAGCCTGCGTGTCCACAGGCGCGCGGTCGCGGCGGGCAGCATCATCATCCCCACCGCCATCAGCGTGCCCAGCGCCTCGAACCCGGAGACGAGGTTGAGCACCACGAGGAACAGGAACAGCATGTGGCATGCCCCGCCC
>NZ_JABJWD010000107.1:0-24224 GCF_013155425.1 Gluconacetobacter entanii
GCAACGCCGTCAGAATGGCGGCATAACAACAACCGGGTATAGCTTATTCAAACCCAAAAACTGTCCGAACAGACGGGTCCACCTCTGTTCCGCTGACCACGCCACGACTGAGTGGTACCTGACGATGCGTACACCGGTCATCAAGTGCGAACACCAGCCCTGCCTCTGGACGGACAATGACAACCGGTCTGCTGCCGCAATAAACCCCGATTGCTTTTTGATGTCTCAGATCTGCACTGCGCAAAGCGGGATACCATTGTGCATTGTGGTCCGGATCAAAAGGTTGCAGTAGAGTATGTGTCATGCCCATGACAATTCCTCCAAAATCTTGTTAATGGACGAAGGTCGCCGCCACGCAAGCACGTTGAACCTTCGCCAAGTCTGAAAGTGTATTGTGAACCTCAGGCGGTAATTGCCTACCGTCCTTATTGGTGAAACGCATTGTCGTAGACGGTGTAATAATCACGCGCCTTCGTAGACATTCTGCACGGATCTTATCTATCCATCGCATCGCGCTATAGACATCCGTTGGAATCCGATTCAGGCCGTCCACAACTCCCAGAAGAAGGTCACAGCGCGGATTAAGATTAGAGAGCACCGATGGAAGTTCTGCGCCGCCGCGCACCATATCGATATGAAGGCCATTCATCGGCAATGACATGACGTGGGGCAGGTTACGCCAGAAGCCCCCTCCTCCCCCGACGAAGACGAGGGATAGTGCATGTCCGGATGCCACCTCTGCCATGCTCCGCCATGCCAGTTCCATCGCCGTCTGGCGTTCTTTCGACATCGGACCAGCCGTTGTGACAGGTTCCGTAATCTGAACCCAGAAACAGCCTGCCGTGGCGAGTTCGTGTAGAATCTCGATGTACACCGGAAGAAGCTTCAATAACAACAGGACAGGGTCCGTGCCGTCAGTCCGGTCACATGCGGCAAGAAAGCTCACTGGCCCTAGAAGCACAGGCACAGTCGCGATCCCGCGTTGCCATGCATCAACAAATGCATCGCGGACAGGATTGCTGCATAAGTGGAAGAACGTCTGATCTGTCAGTTCGGGCATGCGCTTCCTGCCGCACTGAGGAGCCTTCCCCACACCCACCATCTGTGCTGTCTGCCACACGCGATGCCAGTCATCCGGGCAGGAATTGGACGCTACATGCGAGACGCCTGTGCGCCGCTGCAAAGCGGTCAATGCGGGGGTATCAAAACCCGAGAGACCAAGCGTCCCGGTCAGTAGCATGAGGGTTCACCGCAGGTCTGCGCATCATCATGCCAGTTTGTAATTGTGGAAGTGCCGTGTCGTTCAGCGACAGGCAAGCCTATGCAGTGCTGCAAAGCCGTGCTCCTGCCTCCGGTTCATCCCGCCCGGCGGCCGTGAGATCGACAGTGGCAGGTCTCCTGGCTCACGGATTATCGCAGATCGTGTCTACCTTCCCGTTGCTGACACAACAGTGGCCCATTCCCCTCAGAAAATGGACGACACGACCCCATACCGCTTACAGTTGCGGGAGCAGCCACCGACTGGCTTCCGGGACGGACCCTGCCGAAGCGGAACGGTGTTCCCTTTTCATCCGTTTGCACGGAACCACTGACTATATAGAAGGCGAATATGCCACCACCTTCCACTTTTCAGCAATGTTTTCCTTTCAATGCTGATCAGACGGCCAAGTACACTCTACGTCTTATCATATTCATACGTTTTATATGATTTAACAATAATATAAATTAGTACTTTCTGTTCGTGTATTTATACTTAAAAAGTAATGCTGCTGTGCAGGCCGAAAATCGCTTCGTCACCTACGCGGCGCAAACCGGTCCAATCCGGCGCGCCGCCCGAAGGGTGCCATACGTACTGAAAATCAGGCTGCATGACCATCCACGGCGTAACCTGCGCCTGATAGGTCAGTTCAAGATGGTTTTCATTGCCCTGCACAAGCGTCTGACTGTCGCGGTCAAATTGCCGCAGGCCGGAACTGGCGCGACCAATGCCCCAGCCCAGACCGATCGTGTCGTTATCGCGCCCCTTAAACGGCGCCTTAAGATTCAGGCCGGCGTCAATAGCGAAGCTGATCTGGTTACGATCACCGCCATTACCCGTGGCGCGTACGAACACGCCCACCGAGCGGGCCGATGTGAGCGACGGCCGCCAGATCATCTGGTCGATGATACCATACACCATCCAGTTACCCCGGTCCCAGCGCGGGGTCAGGTCACTTTGTGGCGTGGCAGCAGTGGCGTTGGCCACTGCTGCTCCTAACGAACCGCCATTGCGGTTGTAACGATAGTCGGCGAACTTCGCGGTATCATAGAACCCGCCCAGCTTGTACACGCCCGGCAGGCCAGGATTCTTGGTCACGTTCGACATGTCGGCCGGCTGCGGGTTGAGCGCGTATTGCAGTTCGGTCATCAGCAGGGCACCGGTGCCCATGTTGAAATTGGTGCCGTTGGCGCCATCATAGGTCTGGCTGGTGGGATCGGAATTATAGCCACTGATGGAGCCGGTAGCCTGCTGGATGGGGGTAGAATTATAGCGGTTACCCGGCGGATTGTCGTCCGCTGCGGCAAACATGAAGGTGAACTTCTCGCTCGGCCGGTAGCGGATCCGGATGGCGGGAGACGACAGCGGCCAGGACGGCCCGCCGCCATACAGGTTGACCGAGGGCGCCATGGGCCAGCCGAAATTGGCGTTGAGGTAAAGCGAGGCGTAATCGCTGATCAGGAACTCGGTATCAAGATCCTGCTGGCCGATCTTTACGTCCAGCTTGCCGCCAAGGAAAGACTGCTGGTACCATAGTTCGAACAGGCGGGTGGAACGGTCAGCCTCAAATCCGCTGACAGGGTTGAAATTGGCCAGATGGTCCTGCGAGATCGAGCGCCCGCGTGTCTGCAGTGCGCTGACATTGAACAGCCCGCCCTTCAGCCCGAACAGTTTCTCGGTATCGACGGTCAGCGTGGGCATGGTTACACCGTCGTAGGACGGGCCGGTGCCTGATCCGCCTGCACCATCATTACCAGAAGCCGAACCGCCAGTCCCGTTGCCCCAGAGTTCATCGACTTCCTGGATGTCGAAGCTGATGCCGTGCTTGTACATCCATGACCGCGCGCCCCACATATTGCCTAGCAGGTTACCACTGGTGTCGAGTTTATCGTCACCAGCCGCCTTCTCCGCAGCATCGGCTTGCGCGCGCTCCGAATCACGTATGGTTGCTGGGTCGATCTGCTCAACCAGCGGAGTGGAGTTGCCAAGGCGCGCCCGATCTTCCTCGATCTGGGTCTGAGGAGCCTGAGCATAAGCGGCTGAGTATGCGAAGAGGCTTCCTACCAGAGTGGAATTGATAAAAAGCACACGAGCCGAGCGTCGCGTAACGCCCGGAGAGTCAAGAAATGTCATGGAGGGAGCCTGTCGGGGAAGCGTCGGTAAAAGGAGCAACAATTCCGAATGCAGTCATTTCCCGACTGGGAAACAAACACGCATGCCATCGCGACAGAGCGTCAAAGAAGAAAATGCATCACGCCTTGATCCGCCTCCGGCTCCACCCGCCCGGCGACATATCTGAACTCGACGGTAGGTCTCCTGACTCACGGGTCACCACGTTGCATCCGCCTTCCCAACCGAAGTCAGTGGCTGCTACCCAATCTGGTAGCTGAGGACACAATGCTCGCCGTCTACAGTTGCGGGGGCAGCTGTCGACTGAACTCCCGGGGAAATTGCCCCAGCCAGAGTTATACGACATTCCCTTTTCACCCGTTCGCACGGGACCGTCGACTTGATAGACAGTGTTATAAAATTCTTATCCCCAAAAAGGCAAGACAGGATAATTAGAGAAATCCCTTCCTGATGGATATTGACCGCCTGCGCTTCGGCGTTTCACCTGCAGCCGTGGCAGTTCATGTCAAATTATGTCAGGCTATGCTCTTTTAGGAGTTTTAGATTAAGGGAGAGTAGATTATACCCCTGCAGGCCATAAACGCGGAAGCCGGTGAGATCCCGGCACGGTTGCGCCACTGTAAGCAGGTGTAGAACACAATTTTCTACCCGAAAGTCAGACCCGCGCATGGCTCCGTTCCGAGCGAAACAGGACGCATTTTTCCTGAGGAGTCGTATAAAATGTCTGATACTGCAATAGGTTCCCACGCTATCCCCTCTCCCGCGCCTATTCCCGTCAGGGAGATAGCGCCGTGGTTGGTTTTCGGCTTGCTGATGCTGCTGGCCCTTTATTTTGTCGGCGCAGAGGAAGGGGCGACATCAATTATTCCTGGCATGTATGTGCACGAGTGGGTGCATGACAGTCGCCATCTTCTGGGTTTCCCCTGCCACTGACATGGAAAACAGAATGATGGTCCGCACCCTACTTATTCGCGGAATGCTCGTCGGTTTTCTGGCCGGCATTCTGGTATTCAGTTTCGCAAAAGTTTTTGGAGAACCTCAGGTCGATCATGCCATTGCATTTGAATCTGCCATGGACGAGGCTAAAGCCAAGGCAGATCTGGAGCGAGGCATCCATGATGTTGAAGAGCCGGAACTTGTAAGCCGGAAACTTCAAGCCAGTTACGGATTGCTCACAGGTGTAATGGTTTACTCGACAGCGTTTGGCGGGCTTTTCGCTCTTGTATTTTCTTATGCAAATGGGCGCATGAAAAGCACAGACCCTCGTGTTGTGTCTGTTCTGCTGGCGATAACCGGGATTATTGCCGTATATGTGGTGCCAAGCATCAAGTATCCTGCCAACCCGCCATCCGTAGGAAACCCGGATACAATTGGCATGCGGACAGAATTGTATTTTATAATGATGCTGGTCTCCCTACTGGGGATGATCGCAGCCACAATGCTTCAGGGACGCTTACGTCAGCAATATAATGCATGGACGGCAACCTATCTTGCAGGCGCGTGTTATATTCTGATTGTCTTTACAACAGGCGAGTTACTTCCTGCGGTTAATGAAGTCCCCTCTAATTTCCCTGCTGATTTGCTCTGGAATTTCAGGATTGATTCCTTAGGCATGCAGATCATCATGTGGACCACACTGGGTCTGGGTTTCGGTGCCTTTACTGAATATGCAAATCGAAACCGGTTTGGATATCGTAATGGCGCTAACATTCAGCTTAATGGGGTGACTACACGAAAGTGCATTTAACGTACGCTTAGAGAGAACGTTAAACGAACTATCATGTAAGGTTTAGCTGTAGGCTGAGGCGCATCCCTTTCGGCCGTAGTTTTACAAAAGGTCGCGTAAGTCTCTCGTAACCTGCGCTCGGAAAAAGGTGACGAGTGATCTATCCGCAGCAAGCGCTCAGTTTCGAAGGTGCTATCGTCATGAACTCGAGGCAGACAGGGACTCAATTGTTCGACGTGGTAGATTGAAACAGTAGAAAATGAAGAATGTTTTAAGTGGGCACCGATAGGTAGATTGATCGGACAGTCACTCTATCCAAAGGAACACGCCCGATGTTTTACGAAATTGCCACACACGGCGTGATAACCGTCATATTATTCTGTGGCTTTCTCGGCATGCCACTGCTGGGCATCGTTGCAATGATCCTAGATCTGCGCCGAAAAGATGATCCGAGAGAACCTGCGACCGCTGGCCGAGGGCCAGTCTGCATTGCCTATACTATCTGATTGCTGGCTCAGTTTCCGCCGCTTGACTGTAAATGCCATAAAATCTGACGCAGACGAGTTTTAATCTGCCTTGGTTAAAGTCTACGCGCGTCATATGGTGATATCATACCAAACTTGATCGATGATGTACGCGCGCTTGGCGCGTGCTCCTTATGAGAGACGCCGCCGGAAGAACCAACGGCGCCAGTCTCCTGCCTTGTAGCAAGACTTATTTAGAAACACCAAGCGGTGCCGTGAATATACGCCCGTCGACATCCGTGAAGCGAATAACCGATCCGTTTGCCGGCGTATGGGCCTGCGTTACCCACGGGAGGGTAATGGTCGCCTTCGCCCCCATCGGCGCACGGATACCGTAGGGCCCCGGGCCAAATTTGTTATAGGCGTAATCATTATCGAAGTTCTGCTTCGTCAGGGCTGACAGAGCTTTGGCATCCCAGTGTTCTGCGATCACTTTGTCCGGCCCGATAACGGCTGCATCAACGATGTGCACGGGTGCTTCAGGCGTTCCTGCATCCAGATAGGCATGAACGCGAATACCGCCATCAGCGAGAACGACCGCATTGGACAGCGTCACGTGATGCTTCGTCGGGCTCACCGGCCCACTATGGAACGGCGTAACGACGGAACCGCGAAAATAGCTGTAGGTGCTGACGTTGTAGATCAGGACAAAGCCGAACAAAGCCAGCGTCAGGTTCCGGAATGGAATATCCGCCAGCGGAAGCGGAAGCGCGCCGCTCGCCCAACGAAACCAGGCGCTGTCTGCGAGACGCGGACGTCGGGCCAGCAACACATTGTCGAGGCTGAAAGCACTCGATCCGCCGAGCAGCAGGGTCGTTCCCATAGCCAGGTTACACGCGGCCATCGTCCATTCGTCGATACAGGTCGCGCCCTGCCAGCCGAACATGGCCATCAGGATCACGGAAAAACCCATCGAGACGAGCGCGGACGCCCGGGTCATGAACCCTGCCATCAGCGCGGCACCGGCGATCAGCTCGGCGGCGCTGAAGACGATGACACCTGTGTAGAGGAGCCAGAAATGCTTCAACAGGAACGAGATGACGTGTTCAAAGCCGAACAGCGCCCCAGGCATCGCGGTTTGAAATTTGTTGGCCATCCAGTTGTGGCCGCCCCAGGCGTCGAGCTTGGAAGGCGCATAGATGAAACGGCGCGACCCGCCGCCCCAGTAAATGAACCCCTGAATGACCCGCGTTGCCAGCAGTGCGAGGCCGCCGATGCGCCAGTTACGCTCGGCTTCGGTCAGGGGTCGGGCGGTGGCGCCAAAAACGGCGCGCTGCGCTGATGCGTGTGTGATACTCATGTTCGCCTCCATTTACTCGCTGTCGTGATCCGGCATGCTGCCGCCGTGATAGGCCTTGAAGCCGTAGCGTTCGAAAATCGCCAAGGCGGTTGGCGACTTGATGAAATCGAGCCAGAGCTTTGCGGCCTGAGGGTGCGCGGCCCCCTTCACCATCGCGCCCGCGTAGATCGCCGTGCTGTTCTGATCGGCGGGAATGTCCACATGGCTGATGGCGTGCCCGGTCTGTTCCTGGAAGATCGCTTCGGACTGCCATGTCACACCGGCGTCAGCGAGGCCCTGCATCAGGAATAACGGCGTTTGCCGATGATGAATATGCGTCAGGACCGTGCTGCCGTTGGCAATTTTCGTCTTGTAGACGGCGTTGGCCAAAGCTTTGCCGCCCGCCTTGTCCAGTGATGCCTCGATCTGGCGCGCGATGCCCTCGAATTCGGGATTGGGCATCGCAAGCCTGATGCCCGGGCGGCCGAGATCCTTCAGGGATTCGACGTGGCCGGGATTGTCTTTCGGAATCATGATCGTGAGCGTGTTCGTGACATAGGGCACGGCAGGCGCCGCAAGCAGGCCACTCTTGATATACTGATCGATCTTCTTGAGGCCCGCGAAATAGGCGTCGGGCTTGGCCGTCCACGTCATATTGCCGGAGGTGATCGTCCCGCCTGCTTCGATCTGGCGGATCAGCAATCCGGGCGGGATCGTCTCCCAATAGATCTTTCCGGAGAATTCGGGATGCTCATGCTCGAACGCCGAGACGAGCGGCGCCATGGCGAAGAAGTAGTTTCCCCCGACATACAGGACGAGGCTCGGATTCGTGATGTCGCCATGAAAATCGGCCAGAACATCGACTTCCGGGACGGTGAATTCGAAGCCGCGCCGTGTCGCGTCGTTGTTCTGGCCGTGCTGCCACGGCGGAAACACGTCTTCTGCGTAATGCGGGGTCTGCGCCTTGCCGTTCCATTGCACCGGATCGGCCAACGCCGCAGCAGTCGACAGCACGAAAGTCGCCGCAGCTGTGGCCAACAGGGTTTTTCTTATTCTTGACGGTGTCATGGTCGTTCTCACTTCACGTAGCCGAAACCGGCATGTTGCAGTTCAGGGATCGTTGCCACGATGCCGGGGGTCAGGACGACGCCGTCGATCAGGTGATTGGTCAGTTCGGCGGCCATCTGCTCGTGTGACAGACGATCGGGATTGATACCTTTCTCGATCAGCTTGCCCGTCTGCTCCCAGATCGCGTTGTGGCAGGCCATGAAGACGACGCCGCGTTTTTGCAAAATCGGGATCGTGTTGCCTGCCGCTCCGAAAAGGCCTTTCGTATCCTCGTGAGCCGAAGCATCGAGAGCACCGTCTGGCGTTTTGATAAGCGTGTTTGACGCAAAGGCCGGCCCGGCGAGCTTCGCCAGCTGATACTTGTCCCAGATTGTCTGGTCATAGAGGGCAAGGTGAGCGGAGCCATGCGTGGCCGACACCGCGAGAAAGTCCGGGTGTCTGAACGAAAACACCTGTGCGTTAACGGAATTGCGCATCAGGTTGAGCCAGGGGCTATCGATTGCTGTGTTGTCCCAGACCTGCTTCCGCTCGCCGCGATAGGCGATCACCAGATCAAGTGCCTGGGCGTCCCACATGTGCGGGTCGTCGAGCACCATCGGCACGGTCCTGAAATCGCGGCGGCGCGGGGATCTGGCCAGCTGCGAGGTCAGCACGGCAAGATTGCCGGTTCCGTCCGCATGGGACGAGGAAGATCGTGCTGCCAAGGCAGTGGAAGTGGTGGCGATCGTGGCGCCGGCGGTGGCCGCCATCAGGCCCAGCAGGGCATGGCGACGGTCGGCGCGAAGGTTTGAAGTCATGTCGTTCATAGTCGGTCTCCTTTGGAGAGCCTGATCATGCGCTTCTCTTGATCACCTGAACCAACTCATTTGAAAGCACGAAACGTTCGATTTTCTTGATCGCTCGTCGATGTGACTTCGGTCATAGCCCCTGAAAGATCACCCCGGAGGTCCATTTCAGGCCGATGAAAACCCGCACAGCTCCACGATCGCTGGCGACACCGCCCCCGAGACCACCGCTTATTGTTACTGCCGGCTCCAGAATATGGTTAAAGCCGATATCAACGAAGCTCGACAGGCGTCGTTGCCTGGTTTGCTGCTGACGCACCACATCGGCGACCAGCGCAGTTCGAGGCCCTATCAGATGCGAGCTGACCATCCCGACCATCCATCGTTTCGGCCGCTCGTCAGGCCGAACCCTGAAGGATCGCGTCCAGGCGATTTCTATGCCGACCCTGGGCGCTTGCCTGGAACGGCCAAGCGATTTCGTCGCAACGAACTGGACGCTGTCGCGTGGTCCCTGATGGCCGCCCCCATAAGGCTCCTGGCGGATGAGCGATATGAGCATGGCCGGAACGTAGCGCCCCTGCTGGCGGAAGTTCCATTCCACTTCCGCGCCCGCCAGATTGCCATGAACACTTGACGCGTCGCCGAACTGACGCACGGGCGCAAAGCTCAGTTCGATCCGGCCGGGCAGCCCCAGCTTGATGGCCGGACCACCCCGCGCGCTGTAGCGCCCGTCGCCGGCTATACTCACGCGCTCGGCCGTTTGCAGCGCGACATGTCCTGACGGCGTGACAAAGGCGTCCTTGAGCCTGACGGGTAAATTAGCGCTCAGACCCTGGGGATCGCCCTGCGCGTGCACCGGACCCGTCAGGCACCAGGCAAACACGGCGCACAGGCACGCCCCCACAAACTCATTGGCCCTGTTGCGCAACAATGCGGCGTTATGGCCGCGGTGCCTAGCCCACGGCAACGAGAACAGCACCGAGGGCGATCAGGACAACCCCGCCCCAGCCTTTGGCGGACATATGTTCGCCCAAGACCAGGACGCCGAAAATCGCCACGAAAACGACACTCAGCTTGTCGACAGGCGCCACGCGCGCCGCATCGCCCAGCTTCAACGCGCGAAAATAGCATAGCCATGATGCTCCCGTGGCGAGACCCGACAGCACGAGGAAGAGGACCGTCCGCCCACCGATGGGGTCTAGCGCGCGCAGCTTGCCGGTGAGGGCAAGCAACGTTCCCAGCACGACGACGATGACGATCGTGCGCACGAAAGTTGCGATATCAGAATCAACCCCCTGAACGCCGAGCTTGGCGAGGATTGCCGTCATTGCCGCAAAGGCGGCTGATAACAGAGCCCATACCAACCAAGGGGGCACACCTGAGCCATTCATGATCATGATGCCCTATCGGTTAGGCGTCTTCTTCGGTTGCGGTCTGGGCGATGCGGATGGCGCCCGTGTTGAACCCGTCGGCCGTGATATGGCCCAGCGCCACGGCACCGATGCAGAGAATGACCGACGCAGCCACGTTCACGGACGCCCGCCCCCAGGCATCGTTACGGATCAGGTCGAGCGTCTGCAGGCTGAAGGATGAGAACGTCGTATAGCCGCCGCAGAGCCCGATCATCACGAAAAGACGCATGTTTTCCGACACCGGATAGCGCCCGTCCGCAAGGGTCAACGTGCCGAAGAAACCGATCACGAACGAGCCGAGCGCGTTGATGGGGAGGATCGTGCCCCATGGGATGAAGCGGCTGATCGGCATGGCCGCGACGGAAACCAGGTAACGCGCCAACGTGCCGAGAGCGCCTCCGACCATGACGATAAGACAGGTTGTAAACGACATGCCATTCCCTTTCTGCGCGAGTTCGGACGGAACCCGCTGTTTCGGGCGGCGAAATGCAGACGCACTCCCACCGCCATTGTGTCGCGGTAGGAGCCATCAGCCCTTGCGAGGGCGGTTGAAGGGGGAGCTCCATCCCCTTGTCGGGAGAGTTAACATAAAGCGGTCGCAGTGCGCTACTTCAGGGTGCCGCCGTCGGGGCATGGTTAATCCCGAGAAGAGCCGTTTCCTGTATTTGTGACCTGCCAGCCCTCCTTTTTTGTTGCTCGCCCTCACTGCCGGGCGCACATAATCCCGATGACGCGCGAACAGCAGAATTTCGTCGTCCTGGACAAGGGGATGGGGTTCCCCTGAAACCGCCGCAAGGCTGATGACTCCTCTGTGCCGCAATCGGTACGAGGAGACATGTGCGCCTCTCTTCGTCCCGAAGGTCGTTTATCTTTGGAGTGGAGATCTATCATGCACATACTGGCCATTCTCGATCGGCCTGGGCCGGCGCTCCAGACCCTTCGCACCGTCGATAGCCTCATGGTGCGTTTGCAAGATTGCAAGGTGACGATCCTGCATCCGCGGCAGGAGACCAATCCGGACTTCCAGTCTGAGGACGAAGGCATCGAGACGCAGAGCGAACACGCCGAGTTCGAAAAGCGCGAACAGAATTTGAGTGGTACCTTGCGCGACATCGCCGAGCGATGGATGACGACGCTCGCGGACACGGGCTCAGCACAATGGCTCCAGGCGATAGGCGACGTTCGCAGTATCGTCGCCGAACAAAGCCGGAAAGCCGATCTCGTGGTCGTCGGCAGACACATGCCAAGCGACCCCGACCGGACCAGAAAGACTCTCATGGCAGCACTTTTCGATGCCAACGCCGCCGTATTAATCGCTCCTGAGCAGGCGCCCCGGACGATCGGCGTTCGTCCCGTCATTCTGTGGGAGCCGTCCCGGGCGTTGGATGCCGCACTATCGGCGGCATGGAAGTTGCTGCTGACTGCCGAACACGTGACCTTCCTGATCGGAGCGCTCCCTGATGAATGTATGCCTGATCCTGCCCGGCGGTTGATGGATGCCGGCATCAGTGTCGGTATCGACCGTTTTCGGATTGATGACGGTGAAGGGATCGCGCTTCGCGATCATGCACTGCGCGCAAATGCGGATATTCTCGTTATGGGCGCCTATACGCATCCGCGTTTCTTCGAAAGGCTTTTCGGAGGCGTGACCGAGGACATTCTTGCCCACGAGATGCTGCCATTGTTGATCCATCACTGAACATCGATGCCGATGCCGCGCTTGATATCCCAAGCGACTTCACGCGCGGCATTGGACAACTCAGTTCCCCATGTAAGGGTGATTAGCTCCGGGCGTGAGCGCCGTGTAGAGCTGGTCGCGAATATTGTCGAAGCCGATCGTCAGCCACCGGGCAGAGGCGCCGTCTGTGGCAATCTGTCCCGAGGTGCGGGTAATTTCTTTCGATCCGTCACACATGGCTGCGGTGACCTGAGTCAAACCGCCTTTCGGCCCGCCTTGGGCAAATTCCGTTTCGGCGGAGCAGAGTTCGTCCTTGGCAGGCAATCGCACGGCGTTGAGATACATCACGATACGACGGCTGTCTGCCGATGCCACGCCGTCCTGTGTCGGATAAAGGGCAGCCAGCGTCGCGTCTGTCTGACCCGGAACCGTTCCGATGAACTTGACGGGCAGGCTCTTGTAGTCCCACCACAGACGCGCCCGTTCATGCGAGGGATTGTTGCTGCTGGTGATTGCCGTTCCGCATCCGCCAAGCAGAGCCAGTCCCGTCAGGACGGAGGCGAGAGGCAGAACCTTCGATTTGCCAAAAATTTTCATGGAAGCCTGTTCCCGTGATCGCATTTCGGCGCATGATTTTTCGGAGGGGCAGAGACACTCTCCGGAATGCAAATCATTGCCTTTCGAGCTTCGCGGCCAGGACCGATTTCCCGCCTCGCTTCTCGTGAAGACTTTGATACGATCAGGGGACGAGGCTGAAAATTGAAACGTATCGCTTAGAACGTTCGATAAAATAGATTACCGGGTTGCTCTTTCACCCGGAAGGCCTCATTCGAGAAAAGCTCAGCGCCCTGCAACGCGTTTCTCAGGGTAATGCGCCGCAATGCGCTGGTTCATTGGATACACGGTCGACGAAATCAGGCCGTACGCCGATGCGCTCTACTCCGGGGTTGCGATGCAGGGAGAGACGAACAGATTTCCCGCCCACCCGCTGGCGAGCGTCTTGGCCGCGACGACCAGCCACATGATGGCGAGCATCACGCAGAACACCGTGCCCGCGACGCCGAAAAACCCGCAATCGAGCATCGCACCGAGCCGGAACGTTGCGACCGTGTAAACGCCCAACGGGAAAGTATAGCCCCACCAGCCGAGATTGAACGGGATGCCCGAGCGCCAGTAGCGCGCCGTGATCAGGCACGCCATCAACCACCACCACAGCCCGAAGCCCCACAACAGCAGCCCCGCCAAGACCCCCATGCCGTGGGCCGCGATGCCGATCTCCCGCAGGCCATGCAGCGCCATGATTGCAGGTGCGTCCCCACCCAACACCAGCATTCCGAGCGCGCCCGTGCCGATCGGTCCCAACGCCAGCCAGCATGACGCCGCCATGCTCTCATGCGGCAGTTTGTGCAGCGCCATGCGTAGCGTCAGGATCGTCAGGATGCCGAACGCGACCGGCACCGAATACGCCCAGAGGACATAGGACGTGAGCAGCACGGTGAGCTGCGTGCCCGCATCCGCCAGATGCGGCGCGATCTGTCCCCCGGATGCCCCCGCCACTTCGGCCGCCACGACCGGTAGCAGCCAGATCGCCGTCATGCCTTCCAGACGATGCTCGTGCCGTGTGAACATCAGATATGGGATCAGCACCCCGCAGGCGATCGACATCGCCACGTCCAGCCACCACAGCGCATGGGCGATGCCCACGATGCCCTCACCGAACAACGAAATGCCGAACGCGATGCCGCCGTTGATGATTGTCGCCAGTCCCATTGGTATGGTGCCGAAGAACATCGATACCGTGCCATGCCCGAAGATCCGCCGCGCCTCGTGGCCGAACATCATCCACCGCGCGGCATAAAGCCCGGCGAACAGGGCAAACAGGGCGATGTTGAAAAGCCACAACGCTGTGCCGACGCCGTGGAGATACGAACCGGCGACGGGGATCTGCGGTAGCGCGAGGGCCAGGATACCCGTCCCCATGGTGGCAGCGAACCAGTTGGGCGTGAACTGGCGGATCATCTCGCGCGGATGGGCGAGGTTCTGCAGCGGCTTCGTCATGGCTTGTTCACTGTGACAGGGGCGCCCAGCAGGGCGAGAAAGGCAGTTTCCGCCGGCGACAGGCGGCGTTGCGGGTGGCGCAGCGCGCGGAACTGCCGGTCCGGCAGGTTCATGGGCACGGCGCATAGCAGCCCGGCCTCGATCCGGCCCGCCACCACGCTTGCCGAGAGCACAGCAGCAGCGGTCCCCGTCTCCACGGCGCTGGCCATCGCCTCGTTGGACGCGACCTCCAGCATCACGTCGAGATCGGCCGGATCGACGCCGAGGGCGTGGAGTGCGTGTTCGAACTCGATGCGCGTGCCCGACCCGGCCTCGCGCAGAACCCACGGGCTGCGCGCGAGATCGCGGGTCGCGGGCGGGGTCGACGCCCATGGGTGATCGGGGGCCACGACCAGCAGCAGCTGATCCTGAGCGACGACATCGCTGTGCAAGTCCGGCGTCGGCAGATCGCCTTCCACCAGGCCAATCGACGCCTCGCCCGATTGCACCCCTGCCGCAATATCGCGTGTATTGGCGATCGTGACGTGTAGGCGAATGCCGGGATACGCGGCGCGGAACGCATTCAGACGCGCGGGCAGCCAGTAGCTCGCTATGGTATGGCTGGCATGCAGGCGCAGGCTGCCGTCGCGCAGGCCCGCGAGGTCGAACATCCGCTCGCGCGCGATGTTTGCGCGGTTCAGCACGGTGCGCGCTTCCTCAAGGAACAACCGACCGGCCGGTGTCAGTTCGATGCGGCGACCGATCCGGCTGAAGAAAGCAAGCTGGAATTCGCCCTCCAGTTGGGTCACGGCATGACTGACGGCGGATTGCGTCAGATTGAGGAATTCGGCGGCCCGGGTGATGTGCTCGCGCTCGGCGACAGCTGCGAAAATCCGAAGTTGTTCCAGCGTCATGACACTACCGCCCGGGTCAGGGCCACCAGCACGGCACAGCCAAGGGCACCAAGCGCAATCGTTAGCGCGCGCTCCATCCCAGGACCGACCGAGTAATGCGTCGTATCCGCCGCGATTGCCGTACGCGTGGCTTGGAACCGCCGATACGCTGCGGCGAACAGAACAACGCCGAGCGCGACGAACACGACGCCCAGTTCGGCGGTGACCCCATAAGGGCGCGGTGCGGCGGCATCGTGCTGGTCTGCCGCCAGACGCAGGAACAGGTCAAATTTCGCCAGTACGCCGCCGAAGGCCACAATGGCAAGCGCCGTGCGGAGCCAGGCGAGAAAGGTCCGCTCATTGGCTGCGTGATCGGTATAGCGCGGGATCATACGGCCTGCGCCAGCCGGTCGGCGACCTCACGGGCCTGCACGCGGATTTCCGGAATGGCAATGGACTCCAGCAGCACGCCGAGCCGCGCCGGGCCGATTGTAAACAGATCGTCCGCCACGTCGCCCTCCGCGTTGATGAGCGCACCGTCCGGCGTGCAGGACAGGCCCGCGCCCTTGAAACCAGGAACTATCTCACCCCGATTGAACAAATCGTGCAGCAAGGGCGCGTCTGCGCGTTGGTATTTCAGGCTGGGGCCGGTACAGTTGATGACGTGGGCGGCGGTGATCGTCATGTCGTCGCCGGCCCTGACGATCAGGCCATCTTCGCCGGTGCTGATTGCGGTCACGCGCCCGTCAAGCACGCGCAAGGTTCCGGCCTGACGCTCCTGGTCAAGGATATCTGCAATATGCGGAGCCATACGATGCCGCAGGATTTCCCAGCGCCGTAGCAAATGCCGCTGGAAACGGGATTTTTCGACATCCGGCAGCGCCAGCCACAGCGTGTTGATGACCGGACGCATGCTGTCCACCGCCGCCCGCCAGTCGGTGCCGCGTTTCAGTGCCGCATGGAAAGCGCGCAGGTAGGCGAGTGCGGTTGATGCTGTATTTCCGGGTGTAAAGACAGGTGCTGGCAGCTTCGTGTATGCCGCATGCCGTTCGGGAAACAGGCCGCGACGCGACAGGGCCGTCACCTGTCCGCGGTGGCCGTTCTCCCGCAGACGCAGTAGTACGTCGATCGTGGTCAGGCCGGTGCCGATCAGCGTCACCGCGTCATCGGGCGCAACGTTGGCCAATGCCCGTTCATCCCAGGCGTTGTGGTGATAGCGGCCGGTGTCGTCCAGTTCGCGCGGGATACCGGGCAGGCGCGCCGGATCGAAATGCCCGGAAGCCAGCACGACCTGTCTGGCATATAGCACCTCCCCGTCAGCGAGTGTCACGGCAAAGCCGCCGTCGATCCGGTGACAACCGACGGCGCGCTGCCGGACGTGCTCAGGAGCTGCGATAGAATGCAGGTTGCGAAGATAAAGGCCATAGAGCGCGCGCGGCACGAACTCCCCGTCATCGATCGTGCCGGGCACGTTCTCGGCCAGCCAGCGCAAGAAGTGGTCGGGGTCGGCCGGGTCGGCGCTCATGCCCTTGGCCGGGACATTCAGGAGATTTTTCAATGACGGTGTTGAGTAAGCGAGCCCGAAGCCGGGACGGTCGGACGGATCGACCAGCGTCGCAGTCATACCGTAGCGGGTGGCGAGGTTCCACGCCGTCAGCGTGCCGCTTGCGCCCCCACCGATGATGACGATGTCGTGTTGATCGGGCTCGGTCATATCGTAACTCTCCTGGATTGCGTGTCACCAGAATGATCCGAAGCTTCTGAACCATCCATGAGATTGTCTAGATTGGAACGTTCGAAACTATCGAACTGTCTCCCTGACCTTCGCATACAACATAATTGCCGCCAGTCATGCTTCCGTTGCAGGCACAGCAGCTAAACGCACAAGCGTTCGGTAAACCGTCGGCCGTGACACTGAAAAGACGTCGGCGAGATCGCTGATCGAGTAATCGCCGGTGTCGTACATCCGGCGCAGTTCCTTCTGCTGCCGCTCGGAGAGCTTGGGCTTCTTGCCGCGCAGTTTGCCCTTGGCACGGGCAACCGCCATGCCTTCGCGGGTTCGCATCCGGATCAGGTCGGCCTCGAACTCGGCGAATGTTGCGAGGATATTGAAGAAGAGCTTGCCCATCGGATCGGACGGGTCATGCACGCTGGCACCGAGCTGGAGGCGTACGCCCCTGGCGGCGAGGTCGTCTCCGATCGCGCGCGCGTCCGGCACCGATCGGGCCAGCCGATCGAGTTTTGGCACGACGAGGGTGTCACCGCGTCGCACAGCTGCCAGAGCCTGATCCAGGCCAGGGCGGGTCCGGGTCGTTCCGGTGAATCCCTTGTCAGTATAGATCCGTTCAGCGGCGACCCCGAGGTTGAGCAGGGTCTCACGCTGCACGGCGAGGTCCTGCTTGTCGGTCGAGCAGCGGGCGTAGCCAATCAGGACGTGCGTCATGGGAAATATTGTAACGTATAAGGACCCTTCATCGCAAAAAATATCGTACTATCTATATGAGACTCTGTTCTTGGCCGTTTTCCATGGGTCATCTGGTCGGCCAGAGCGGGTCCGTTCAACGATCCTCTTTCGGACACATCAGGGAGATGTACGATCATGGCGCGCCGTCGCCTGCTGACCCGCGAAGCGCTTGCGCGACATCTTGATCCCTCCGTCGATGAACGTGAGATCACGCGAAATTTCACCTTGGGACAGGACGATTTCGATCTGATCGCGACCCGTCGCGGCGATGCATCCCGGTTGGGCTTTGCGATGGTCATGCTCTACATGCGTTGGCCGGGACGCGTTCTGGAGGAACGCGAAACGCCACCCGCCCCCATTCTGGCGTTCGTGGCACGGCAGCTCGATCTGTCACCCGGCATCTGGCAGCACTATGCGCGTCGTGACGAAACCCGCCGGTCGCATCTGGCCACTCTCATGCGGCGTCACGGCTACCGGGCCTTCGACCGGGCGGCGTTTCAGGATCTGACCCTTTTTGCGATGCCGATCGCGCAGAACGTGACCCAGCCATCCCGTCTGGCCGTGATCCTGATCGACGAGATGCGACGCCGCAAGATCCTCCTGCCGTCGGTAACGGTAATCGAGGCGCTGGTCCGCCGCGCCCGTCAGCAGGCAGATCAGCTTGTGCAGGACGTGCTGTCGGGTGACCTGACGCCTGATACCCGCTCTCGCCTGGACAGAATCCTGGAGCGCCGCAGCGAGCGCAGTGCCTCCTGGCTGTCATGGCTGCGCAATCCGCCTCTGTCACCGGCATCGCGCAATGTGCTGCGTCTGCTGGAACGCCTCGATCATGTGAGGGCGTTGAAGCTGGACGCCTCGCGCGCCGCGACCATCCCGCGCATGGCGTTCGACCGCCTGAGTGACGAGGCCGCCCGGATCACCCCCCAGCATCTGGCCGAGCTTCCCGTCGGTCGACGCCATGCCATTCTGGTGGCGGGTGGGATCCGGTTCGAAGAGATACTGACTGATGCCGCGCTGACGATGATGGATAAGCTGCTCGGCAGCATGATGCGTCGCGCCGAAAATCGCACGCGCGACAAGGCGATCGTCACGGTGCGATCACTGCAGGCGCAACTGCGCCTGCTGATGGCCTCGTGCCGTCACCTGATCGAGGCGCGCGCCCGAGGCATTGATTCGCTGTCGGCCATCACGGCGATCGATTGGCCGCGTCTGGACGAAGCAATTGGCAAGGCTGAAACCTTGACGGCGCCGGAAACGGTCGACCGCACGGCTGAACTCATTGATCGGCACCGGTCCATTCGTCCGGCTATCGGGCCATTCCTCAACGCGTTCCAGTTTCGGGGTGGTCGTGCCATGCAGGGGTTGCTGGAGGCGGTGCAGCTCATTGGCGATCTCTACCGCACCGGTAAACGTCGCTTGCCGGAAACGTGCCCGACCCGGTTCATCCCGCCGTCCTGGCGCGCCTTCGTCAGGCAGGATGGGGTGCTCGTGCGCCCAGCCTACGAGCTATGCGCTTTGATCCAGCTACGCGAGCGCCTGCGCGCTGGTGACGTCTGGCTGACGGAAAGCCGTCAGTACCGCGCCTTCGACAGCTATCTCTTGCCGGAGGCTACCTTCGCGGCGATGCGTGCCCGTGGTCCGCTGCCCTTGGCGATCAACGGAACAGCCGAGGCCTTCCTCTCCCAACGGCGCGCCACGCTGGATACCGCGTTAATGCAAGTATCGGACTTGGCTCGACAGGGGAAACTGCCGCAGGTGCGCCTGGACGGAAGTGGCCTCGTGATTTCGCCGTTGAAAGCGATCACGCCCTCAGTCGTCGAGGATCTGCGGCGGGCCGCGTATAATCGGCTGCCACGGGTCAAGATCACCGATCTTCTGCTGGAGGTCGATTCCTGGACCGGCTTCACCGACTGTTTCACCCATCGGCGCTCCAGCCGTATCGCTGATGACAAGAACGCGCTGCTGACGGTGATCCTGGCGGACGGGATCAATCTCGGGCTGACTCGTATGGCCGATACCTGTCAGGGTGCTACCCTGCGCCAGCTGGCCCATCTGCATGACTGGCACATCAGCGAGACCGGCTATACCGAAGCGCTCGGTCGCCTCATCGAGGCGCATCGCACCGTGCCGCTGGCGGCGTTGTGGGGCGACGGCACATCATCGTCGAGCGACGGACAGCAATTTCTTGCCGGTGGCCGGGGTGCTGCGATCAGCGACATCAACGCGCGTAACGGCAGTGAACCGGGCGTGAGTTTCTACACCCATGTCTCCGATCAGTATGATCCGTTTGCGACCCGGGTAATTGCCGCAACGGCCGGGGAAGCGCCGTATGTGCTGGACGGCCTATTGTATCACGCGACCGGCCTGTCGATAGAGGAACACTATACCGACACGGGTGGCGCCTCGGATCATGTCTTCGGGCTGATGCCGTTCTTCGGCTATCGGTTCGCACCGCGGCTGCGGGATCTGAAAGAGCGCAAGCTGCACCTGCTGCCCGGCCAGATCCCGGGTGATCTTCTGGGCGGCATGACCGGTGATCCGATTGCGGCCGATCATGTCGCGGCGCACTGGGACGACGTTCTGCGTCTGACGATGTCCATTCGCAGCGGCACCGTGACGGCCTCGGCCATGCTGCGCAAGCTCGCCTCCTATCCCCGGCAAAACGGTTTGGCGGTCGCCTTGCGCGAAATCGGCCGGATCGAACGCTCAATCTTCATGCTCGACTGGTTGCGGGATCTGGATTTGCGCAGACGCACCCAGGCCGGGCTAAACAAGGGCGAGGCACGCAACGCACTCGCCCGGGCGCTGTTCTTCAACCAGTTAGGTGAATTGCGGGACCGGCGTTTTGAAAATCAGGCCTACCGCGCATCGGGCCTGAACCTGCTGGTCGCGGCAATCATTCTCTGGAACACGCGCTATCTGCAAGCCGCCATCCAGTCACTCGGCATTCCCGATGATCTGGCGCGGCATATCGCGCCGCTCGGCTGGGAGCATATCTCCCTGACGGGCGACTATCGGTGGAACGTCGAGGAACAACCGGAAACCGGAAAGCTGCGGCCGCTCCGGATGCCTGCTTCCTTGCTGGCTGCATGACTTCGAACGGGATGTTCTTCAGGCGTTCACCCTAAGCGTACGTAAAACGCACTTTCGTGTAGTCAGCCCTTAATGCCCATTAAAATGGCTTGAAGTTAAAAACGTGAGAACTGGCGTTGACTTGAAGTCACGCCAGATACTCAATGAAAATTACGAGATTTTTCCGCGATATTTATGGGAAACTCGCCAATATCCATCACAACGTACTGTTTTCGGTTGCCGATTTCCCCATGCGCCAACAGGCATAGGAAAGGGCGAAAATTTCGCGACCAGATGGTGCCCTTCCCTTTTCTTTCCACAAGCAGTCCAAAAACCAGCATCTGCCCTGACAGAACTACAGACTAATATTAAGCCCGACAATAATATCACGCGTCGCTGTTTCGTGCCCCAGTGTCATGGACACTATGCCCGCCACCTTCATATCGGCGCTACGCCACAGTTCATCGTTCCAAACAAAGGAGCGATCGGCCCATGCTGATACGATTTAACCATGACTCGGGCTGTCCATCACACCGACAGTTCGCCCTGCTGTCGGGTAAGAGCGTTGGCGATCATAGCCGAAAGCAACCTGAATGCTACGGCGTTAAGGCGTCATTGTCATCCCATGCCACACGCGTCCGGATGGTCAAGGGTCAGAAGCAGGCGCGTAACAGGAACCGGGAGATCCGAGATGGGCGGCGAACGGTGAAGCACGGCCCCTTTTGTTGACCAGCCGGGATATAACCGCCCTTTCAGCAGGGTGATCCAGCCCGCTGGCGTTTCATGGATGGTGTCGCTGTCAGCGTATTTCCACTGAACGCCGGGGCCAGTGTAGGTGCACAGGCAGCGCAGTGGAACATGGTCAACATGAAAGCGGCGGCAACTGTCGTGACTGACCTTTTCCAGCCGGAAGCGGATTTCGGGTGTGCCTGACAGGCGCTTGTAACGGCGGGCAAGGCGCAGGGCGTCTTCAGCCAGCGCCTGCGTGCCTGCCGGCAGGAGCGCCTGCAACGCGCTTTCAAGCATTTCAATGGTGCCACGCCTGAGAAACAGCGCCGGGCCGTGCGCATTCCATAATGCCGCAGCCTGCATGATATCCTGCCCCAGGTGACGTTCCTGCTGAACGATGAAACAGTCGTGCCTGTCAATATTCTGGAACGGCATCAGGATGGTAGAAAACGGACGGGTCGGACAGGACTGTCTCATGTCAGGGCCTTTAGGGATTGTTATATTATAACATTGCATATAAGTTCGGCGGATCGCAACCCAATGGATGGTGTCCGTCATGCGCGAAAGACTTCCGGTAACGGTTCTTTCCGGCTTTCTGGGAGCTGGAAAGACAACGCTTCTCAACCATGTGCTCAATAATCGCGAGGGCCGGAAAGTCGCTGTTATTGTCAATGACATGAGCGACGTGAACATTGACGCCGACCTGGTGCGCGACGGCAGTGACCTGTCCCGAACAAATGAAACGCTGGTCGAGATGAGCAATGGCTGCATCTGCTGCACGTTGCGCGATGACCTGCTGCACGAAGTACGGCGGCTCGCCGAAGAAGGCCGCTTCGATTACCTTCTGATTGAATCGACAGGGATTGCCGAACCACTTCCGGTTGCAGCAACATTCGAGTTTCGTGACGAAGCGGGCGAGAGCCTGTCCGACATTGCGCGGCTCGATACGATGGTCACGGTGGTGGATGCCGTCAACCTGCTGAAGGATTACGCCTCAACGGACTTCCTGCGCGACCGGGGCGAGACGGCAGGCGATAGGGATGACAGGGCACTGGTTGACCTGCTGGTCGAACAGATCGAGTTTGCCGATGTGGTGGTGCTGAACAAGATCTCGACCGCCACAGCGGCGCAGCGCGAGGCCGCGCGGCAGGTCATTCAAGCTCTGAATGCCGATGCGGATATTATCGAAACCGATCAGGGCATCGTGCCCTGCGCACGCATTCTGGATACGCACCGCTTCGATTATGACCGGGCGCACAAACACCCGCTCTGGTACAAGGAACTGTTCGAATTCCACGACCATGTTCCCGAGACCGAGGAATATGGCATCCACACTTTCGTCTGGCGTGCCCGCCGCCCGCTGGTGCCCGAATGCTTCAAGGCCTTTATCGACTCTTCCTGGCCGGGCGTGATCCGGGCGAAGGGCCATTTCTGGCTAGCAACCCGCCCGGACTGGGTGGGCGAACTGGGACAGGCGGGCGCACTGGTGCGCACCCAGGCCATGGGGCGCTGGTGGGTGACGATACCCAAAAACCAGTGGCCGGACAGTGATGAATGGCGCGACCTGATCCTGTCGAAATGGGACCCGGTTTATGGTGACCGTCGGCAGGAGATCGTATTTATCGGCACGGCAGAAATGGATGATGCCGCCATTGCCGCGGTGCTGGATGCCTGCCTTGTGCCCGACTTCGATGAGCAGCAGTTCGATCCGTTGCTGTTTGCCCATCTGCCTGACCCATTCCCCGCCTGGGGGCAGGGAGAAATGGCGGATGCGTAAGGTGACGGAAGATAACGAACGGACATTACGCCACGAGATGTGGCGGCGGTATGCAGGCAATGACTGGGCCGCCTTTGACGCGCTGCCCCCAGCAATCCGCCAGCGGGTAACAGCGCATGCCTATGATGCCTGGTCGGTCAATGTGATGATGCTGTGGCAACATTACAAACGGCTTTATGGACGCACGATGCGCGCCGAGCGCGCGCTGATCCGGTATCTTGATTATTGCGAACGGCTGGAGCGCGAAGCTTTCGCGTCACGCTACAGCGCAGCCTACGGCATGGTCCTGCCGCATGACGCCGCCTGCGTGTCAGTGCTGAGGTAAAATCAGTATTTTACTATCATGGCACTCGTATTTTCAGAGAGCATCCTCATTGGGATCGCCAGCCTGAAAAATAATCCGATGCTGCCCGTTGGGACGATTATGCTTGTAGAGCGTTCAATGGAAATTTCGTGCCTTAACCACGATATTTTCTCGCAAGCGACCCTGCTCAGGGTCGGAGAAATCGTGCAACGACCGATTTCCCACATCGGCCAGCAGGAAGGACAGATCCACAATCTCACGCGTCACGAGATGCATCACCTCCCCTTCCTTCTGCAGTCGCCCCACGACCCCCAGCATCTGGCCTGAGAGGACCACACGACGAAAGCGCTCGAACATATCGGGCCAGATGATCACGTTGATCGCGGCCGTTTCGTCCTCCAACGTCATGAACACCACGCCCTCGGCTGAACCGGGCCGCTGGCGGACCAGCACCAGTCCAGCCACCGACAGGCTGCTCCTGTCCCTTGCCTCAAAGGCTTGCCGGCACGTCACCATTCCGCGCTCGATAAGATCGGCACGCAGGAACGCCACGGGATGATCCCGCAGGGTCAGGCCGGTGCGGTTGTAATCCCGTGCGACCTCGGCCCCGTCCCGCATGGGCTGGAGCAGCACATCAGGTTCTTCCGCTTCACGCATGACGGCGGCTGCGGCAAACAGCGGCAGGGGTTCGTCACGTAGTGCCTTGATGGCCCAAAGCGCCTCGCGCCGGGCCAGACCCAGCCCCGGCCGGAAGGCGTCCGCCTCGGCCAGATGGGCCAGGGCCGCCCCCTTCACCCCTGCCCTGCGCCACAGATCATCGACCGAGGCAAAGGGCCGGTCGCCCCGCGCCGCCACGATGCGGGCTGCATCCTCATTGGCCAGCCCTTTCACCAGGTTCATGCCCAGACGGACGGCAAACAGCCCGTCATCCCGCTCCGGGCCTTCAGGCGTGCTGTCCCAGCGCGAGGCGTTGATGCAGACCGGCCGGATCTCGACCCTGAATTGCCCCGGGTTTTGTGGAGACGGAACGACCCGAGAGGTAAGAAGGATTCATGAGCACCAAATCGAAGCGTTTTCCGCCTGAGTTT
>NZ_JABJWD010000014.1:2500-5411 GCF_013155425.1 Gluconacetobacter entanii
CTGCGAAAAGCCATGGGGAGCCGCGAGCAGGCTTTGATCCGTGGATATCTGAATGGGGAAACCCACCCAGCGATGGGTATCATGTCCTGAATACATAGGGGCATGAGGCGAACCCGGGGAACTGAAACATCTAAGTACCCGGAGGAAAAGACATCAATTGAGATTCCGCCAGTAGTGGCGAGCGAACGCGGAACAGGCCCGTGATTGTTGCAGAAGAAGCAGAACGGAATGGAAAGTCCGGCCAGAGAGGGTGATAGCCCCTTATGCGTAGTGTCTGTGATGATCCTTGAGTAGGGCGGGACACGTGAAATCCTGTCTGAACATGGGGGGACCACCCTCCAAGCCTAAATACTCCCTGGTGACCGATAGCGAACAAGTACCGTGAGGGAAAGGTGAAAAGCACCCCGACGAGGGGAGTGAAAGAGACCTGAAACCGAATGCCTACAAGCAGTCGGAGCCTCTTATGGGGTGACGGCGTACCTTTTGTATAATGGGTCAGCGAGTTTCTGTTTGCAGCAAGCTTAAGCCGGTAGGTGTAGGCGCAGCGAAAGCGAGTCTGAACAGGGCGACGAGTTGCTGGCAGAAGACCCGAAACCGAGTGATCTAGCCATGGCCAGGCTGAAGGTGCGGTAACACGCACTGGAGGGCCGAACCCACGCCTGTTGAAAAAGTCGGGGATGAGCTGTGGCTAGGGGTGAAAGGCCAATCAAACTCGGAAATAGCTGGTTCTCCGCGAAATCTATTGAGGTAGATCGTCTGGTATTACCCCGGGGGGTAGAGCACTGGATGGGCTAGGGGGGCCCAAAGCCTTACCAAACCTAACCAAACTCCGAATACCCGGAAGTATGAGCCAGGCAGACAGACAGTGGGTGCTAAGGTCCATTGTCGAGAGGGAAACAGCCCAGACCACCAGCTAAGGCCCCCAAATCGTGGCTAAGTGGGAAAGGATGTGGGGATTCCAAAACAACCAGGAGGTTGGCTTAGAAGCAGCCATCCTTTAAAGAAAGCGTAATAGCTCACTGGTCTAATAGAAACCCTGCGCCGAAAATGTAACGGGGCTCAAGCCACGTGCCGAAGCTGTGGGTGCATACTATGTATGCGCGGTAGCGGAGCGTTCCGTAAGTCTGTGAAGGGGACGGGGTGACCCTCCCTGGAGATATCGGAAGTGCGAATGCTGACATGAGTAGCGACAAACAGTGCGAGAAACACTGTCGCCGAAAGTCCAAGGGTTCCTGCGCAAGGTTAATCCGCGCAGGGTGAGCCGGCCCCTAAGGCGAGGGCGAAAGCCGTAGTCGATGGAAACCAGGTCAATATTCCTGGGCCTGCCAGAAGTGACGAATGCAATATGTTGTCGGGTCTTATCGGATTGGCCCGGCTTTTGGAGCATTCCAGGAAATAGCTCTGGCATATAGACCGTACCCGAAACCGACACAGGTGGACTGGTAGAGAATACCAAGGCGCTTGAGAGAACGATGCTGAAGGAACTAGGCAAATTGCTTGCGTAACTTCGGGATAAGCAAGACCCGTCAGTGGGCAACCATCGGCGGGTGGCACAGACCAGGGGGTAGCGACTGTTTAGTAAAAACACAGGGCTGTGCGAAGTCGAGAGACGACGTATACGGCCTGACGCCTGCCCGGTGCCGGAAGGTTAAGAGGAGGTGTGCAAGCACCGAATTGAAGCCCCGGTAAACGGCGGCCGTAACTATAACGGTCCTAAGGTAGCGAAATTCCTTGTCGGGTAAGTTCCGACCTGCACGAATGGCGTAACGACTTCCCCGCTGTCTCCAGCATCGGCTCAGCGAAATTGAATTCCCCGTGAAGATGCGGGGTACCCGCGGTCAGACGGAAAGACCCTATGAACCTTTACTGCAGCTTTGCAGTGGCATCAGAGACATTCTGTGTAGGATAGGTGGGAGGCTTTGAAACCGGGGCGCCAGTTCCGGTGGAGCCATCCTTGAAATACCACCCTGACTGTTTCTGATGTCTAACCGAGACCAGTAAGCCTGGTCCGGGACCCTGCATGGTGGGCAGTTTGACTGGGGCGGTCGCCTCCCAAAGTGTAACGGAGGCGCGCGATGGTGGGCTCAGGTCGGTCGGACATCGACTGTTGAGTGCAATGGCATAAGCCCGCCTGACTGTGAGAGTGACAGCTCGATCAGAGACGAAAGTCGGCCATAGTGATCCGGTGGTCCCGCGTGGAAGGGCCATCGCTCAACGGATAAAAGGTACTCTAGGGATAACAGGCTGATCTCCCCCAAGAGTCCACATCGACGGGGAGGTTTGGCACCTCGATGTCGGCTCATCACATCCTGGGGCTGGAGCAGGTCCCAAGGGTTCGGCTGTTCGCCGATTAAAGTGGTACGTGAGCTGGGTTTAGAACGTCGTGAGACAGTTCGGTCCCTATCTGCCGTGGGTGTTGGAGACTTGAGAGGATTTGTCCCTAGTACGAGAGGACCGGGATGAACATACCTCTGGTGCACCGGTTGTCGCGCCAGCGGCACAGCCGGGTAGCTAAGTATGGAAGGGATAACCGCTGAAAGCATCTAAGCGGGAAACCCACCTCAAAACAAGGTCTCCCCAAGGGCCGTGATAGACCATCACGTCAATAGGCCAGGTGTGGAAGCGCAGCAATGCGTGCAGCTGACTGGTCCTAATCGCCCAACAGGCTCATTCAC
This sequence comes from Gluconacetobacter entanii, assembly GCF_013155425.1. Lineage (NCBI taxonomy): Bacteria > Pseudomonadati > Pseudomonadota > Alphaproteobacteria > Acetobacterales > Acetobacteraceae > Gluconacetobacter > Gluconacetobacter entanii. The sequence continues at coordinate 5,176 of NZ_JABJWD010000014.1, forward strand.
AACGCCACAACGTGGCAAACACACATGCACAGCAGTCATCCACCCCACTCTCTCCTCACACAAAACACCAACCTCCCACACAGTCCTAAAAGGACTGACTGGATGATCTGGTGGCCATGGCGGGAATTGCTCCACCCGATCCCATCCCGAACTCGGCCGTGAAAAACCCCAGCGCCCATGATACTGTGCCTTAAGGCACGGGAAAGTCGGTCGCCGCCAGATCTTCCAGTCAGTCC
>NZ_JABJWD010000108.1:0-8750 GCF_013155425.1 Gluconacetobacter entanii
CACCCGCGCCTCCTCCACCGCCGCATCGCCCGTCCCGCCCGCGGCATCCACCGCGATGCCCGGCGCGCGCATGGTCCTTGCGGTCATTGCAACCGGGATCATGTCCGGACTGGGCGGGATGGCGCTGGCGCTGGCGCTGCATGCGGTCCAGCATGTCGCCTATGGCTATGGGCAGGCGGGCGGGCCGCACAACTTCCTTGCCGGCGTCAGCGCCGCGCCACCATGGCGGCGGGTGGCGGCCCTGTTTACCTGCGGCGTGGTCGCGGGGTTTGGCTGGTGGGGACTGCAACGCGCGGGACGGCCACTGGTCAGCGTCACGGCCGCCGTGGGACGTGGCGATGCGCCGGGCAAGGCCATGCCCGCGCTGTCCACGACCATCCATGTGCTGCTGCAGATCGTGACCGTCGCCCTTGGCTCCCCCTTGGGGCGGGAGGTCGCGCCACGTGAATTCGGGGCGCTGCTCGCCTCCCGCGGGGGGCGCCTGCTGGGCCTTGCGCCGGGGGATGCGCGCATCATCATCGCCTGTGGCGCGGGGGCGGGACTGGCTGCGGTCTATAACGTGCCGCTGGCGGGCACGCTGTTCATCCTCGAAGTGCTGCTCAAGGCATTTTCGCCCCGTGCGGCGATGGCGGCACTTGGTGCGTGCGGCATTGCCGCCGTGGTGCCGTGGATCGCCCTTGGCAACGTGCAGCAGTACGACATCGGCCCCATGCCGCTGACGCCCGCCATCATGATGTGGGCCATCTGCGCCGCACCGGTCATCGGCGTGTGCGCCCATGCGATCAAGACACTCGGCACACTGGCGCAGAACCGCGCGGCGTCGGGGGCGGCGCGTATCGCATGGTGCCTTGCGGTCTTTACGGCCATCGGCCTGCTGGCGTGCCTGTTCCCGCAGCTTCCGGGCAACGGGCGCGGTCCGACGCAACTGGCGGTGGCGGGCCGCATCGGCGCGACGCTGGGCGCGGAACTGCTGGTGCTGAAAATCGTCGTCGTCATGGGCGCGCTGCGGGCGGGGGCGGCCGGCGGCCTGCTGACGCCAAGCCTGACGATGGGCGCGCTGCTCTCAAGCGTGCTGGTCGCGGGATGGAACCTCGCCGCCCCTGCCGTGCCCGCCGATGCCGCCGCCCTGATCGGCGGGGTCGCCTTCCTCGGCACGTTCATGGCCATGCCCATGACGGCGCTGGCGCTGGGGATCGAATTCACCCGCGTCGGGCATGACATGTGGTTCCCGATGTGCCTCGCCATGGCGCTGTGCGTGGCCGTGGCACGCGGGTGCGCGCGCCTGACCCACCTGCCGGGGCCACTGACACGGCCTGCCGCGCCGGGGAGTGTGTCGGCGCGGTCATGAGGGCTTTTTTTCCGGGAAGGCGGCGTCTTTTGAAGCTTTTGGAAAAAGCTTCACCAAAAACTTTTAATTGTTGAAGTATTAAAGTCTTTTTGCTTCTTTTTCTTCAGAAAAAGAAGGGACTTCAGGCCACCAGCGGCGGCAGGTCCAGCGGCGCCAGGTCCTCCGGCATGCCAGCGATCACGCAGGCCACCCCGGTATCGCGATCCACCACAAGGCGCAGGAGAACCTCCCCGCCCGCCGGGTCGAACAGGTCGGAATGCACCGCATATCCCGCCCGAAGCGCCCGGCCCGCACGCGCGTCCTCGCCCGCGGCGGCATCCATCAGGCGGCCGATCGCACGATCCAGACCCAGCATCACCCGCGTGGGCGACAGGCGGCCGCCCGGCCCGTCCACCGGACCCTCCCCCGTACAGTACCGCTCCAGCAGGCGCGCCCACCCCGCCGTGGTCACAAAGGCAGGCAGCACCGCGTCATCGCCCTCGTGACGGACATGCATGATGCGCCGCGTATTGGCCCATCCCGCAACGTCCGCGCGCGGGACGGATGCGTCAAGCTGCACCGCGCCCGTGGGGGCATCACCCTGCGTCATCGCTTACGCCGCGATTTCAAAGCGCGACGGCAGCTTCAGCAGCGCCTGCGACGACAGCGCGGGCGAGATGAAGAAGCCCTGCACCCGGTCCGGCTTCATCGCGTGGACGATATCGAACTGCGCGCGCGTCTCCACGCCCTCCACCGTGACTTCCAGCCCGTATACCTGCCCCAGGCCGATCAGGCTGGCGAGCACATCGCGATCGCCCGGATTGTCCACGATGCCGGTCACAAGCGACTGGTCGATCTTGAGCTGCGTGAACGGCAGGTCCCGCAGGTGACGCAGCATCGTCTCGCCCTTGCCGAAATTGTCCATCGCGATCTGGAAGCCCGCGGCGCCAAGTTCGCGGATGTTGTGCATGCTCTGCTCCGCCCGGCGGCCCTGCAGCATCGGTTCCGTCACCTCCAGCACGAAATTGGCGGGCGACAGGCCGAATTCACGCAGCGACTGTTCCAGTTCCTCGCGGTATTCCGCACGGCCAAGGTCCATGCGTGACATGTTGATCGCAAGCTGGCGCGGGGGCTGCCCGGTGCTGTTCCACAATGCGACGTCGCGCTGGAACGAGGCGATCATCGACGGCCCCATCGCCTGCGTCAGGGTGGAGTCGGTAAAGACGTCGGCGAAATCCTCCGCCGCCAGCAGGCCGCGTTCGGGATGGTGCCAGCGCAGCAGCGCCTCGATCTGGTCAAGCTGGCAGGTGTGGCAGTTCAGGATCGGCTGGTAATAGACCTCGAACTGGCCATTCTTCACGCCGCTGCGCGCCTCGATCAGGATCTGGCTGCGGACCTGCGCGCGATGGCGCAGGGCGGCGGTGAACATCTGCGCCTGCTTGCCGCCCGCGCGCTTGGCCGCATACAGCGCCATGTCGGCGTTCTTCTGCATGTCCTCGACACTTTCGCGCGCATCGAGGAAGACGGCGCCGATGCTGCCCGAAATGCTGACGGTCACGGTCTCGATGTCGATCGGGCGTTCAAGGGCCGCCTGCAGCCGGTCCATGTATTTTTCCAGCGGCACGCTGCGCAGGGTCTTGTTCAGGACGATGGCGAATTCGTCCCCGCCAAGGCGGCTGATCGGGTCATCGGGGTCCGTCAGTTCCACAAGGCGCGAGGCGACGACACGCAGGACGATATCGCCCGCATGGTGGCCGTGGATGTCATTGATCTGCTTGAACCCGTCAAGGTCGAACATCACCAGCGCGCGCGATTCCGGCGGCTCCTTGCTCGACAGGCCAAGGGCGGCGGACAGCGCGGTGTTGAACCCCCCACGGTTGAGCAGCGCCGTCAGCGTATCGGTTTCCGCCGGTTCCGACAGCCGCTCCTTCGTCTTCATCAGTTCGGTGATCTCGAAGCGGCTGGCGACATAGCCCTCCACCTCCCCCGTCGGCCCGCATTTGGGAATGATGGTCGTCGCAACCCAGTAGATCGTCCCGTCCTTCGCCCGGTTGCAGATATTGCCCCGCCATGGCTGCCCCGACTGGATGGTGCGGTACATGTCCTGGAAAAATGCCGCATCGTGATAGCCGGAATTGAGGATACGATGGGTCGATCCCAGCAGTTCCGCCGCGGAGTATTTGCTGACCTTGCAGAACTTGTCGTTGACATAGGTAATCACGCCATCACGGTCCGTAATGGCGACAATCAGGACATCATCAACCAGATCGGCCCAGAAATCCGCATCCTGGTGAGTAAGGGCGCGTAGCCGATCATCGTGTTGCAATGACATTTTTCCCTCAGACCTGAAAACGGGGGATCAAAAAATTCAGACAGTAATCTTCAGTCATAAAGTGGGGGGACCGCCGCGATGGCCGCGCCGGCACGGCGGTCCGTGACATCATTTCGCAGCCTTGCCCCCGACCGGCGCCCCGGCCGTGGCGGCCGGCGCCACCTTGGCCCTGGCCTCCGCGGCGTCCTTTTCGGCCTTCTGCATCTCCAGCGCGCCCGGACGGTCCGCGACCGGCGGGACGAACGTGCCCCGCGCCTTGCCCGCGCGATACCATTTTTCCAGTTCATGCGCGGGCAGCGGCTTGGCGAACAGGTAGCCCTGCATCACGTCGCACTTGAGCTCCTCCAGCAGGAGGCGCTGCTGCTCGGTCTCCACGCCTTCGGTCACGACGGTCATGCCAAGGCGCGACCCGATGCCGATGACCGCCATGGTCACGGCCTGCGCGTTGGTGTCGTGCTCGAAATCGTTGATGAAGCTGCGGTCGATCTTGATCTCGCTCAGCGGCAGGCGCGTCAGGCGCGACAGGGAGGAATAGCCCGTGCCGAAATCATCCATCGACAGGCCACAGCCCATGTCGCGGATGGCGTGCAGCACGTCGATCGTGTCGCTGCTGCTGTCCATCATGACGCTTTCGGTGATTTCCACCGTCAGGCGGTCGGGCGTCAGGTTGAACTGCCGCAGCAGGTTGGAGATGTATTCCGGCAGCGCGCGGTTGCGGAAATGCACCGCCGACAGGTTCACGGCCACGGTGGGGACATGCACGTCCGCATCGTCCCAGTGGCGCATCTGGCGGCAGGCCTCATGCAGGGACCAGCGGCCGATGGCCTCGATCTGGCCGGTTTCCTCCGCCACCGCGATGAAGCGGGAGGGGAAGATGTTGCCAAGGTGCGGGTGGTGCCAGCGCGACAGCGCCTCCACCCCGTACAGGCCGCCGCTCGCCGCCTCGACCTGCGGCTGGTAATGCAGGTTGAGCATCCCCTTCGCCAGCGAATCCCGCAGCGCGGAGCCGAGCACAAGCCGGTCCTGCGCCACCTGGTTCTTTTCCTGCCCGGCAAAGCGGTAGACGCCGCGCCCGTCGGCCTTGGCCTGGCGCATGGCGGAATCCGCGTTGCTGAGCAGGGATTCGCTGTCGGGGCCGTTGTCGGGGAAGCTGCTGATGCCGATGCTGCACGAGATGCTGAGCGTGTTTTCACCCACCTGCATCGGCTTGGCGATGGTGGTGATCAGCAGTTCGGCGAACTTGACCGCCTTTTCCTGCGTGCAGTCGGGCACGATGACGATGTATTCATCCCCGCCGGAGCGGCTGATGATGTAATCCCCCTGCACCAGGTCACGGATGCGCTGCCCGATTTCCACCAGGAACTGGTCGGCATAGACATGGCCCAGCGCATCGTTGATGTCGCGGAAGCGGTCGATGTCGATCATGAACAGGTAGAAGCGGCTGTCGCCCTCGCGCATGATCAGTTCGTCGATGATCTTGTGCAGCGAGGAGCGGTTGAGCAGCCCCGTCAGGGAATCGAAGTTCGACAGTTGCGAGATATGCTGGCGCGTCGCGTTCTGTTCCACCGCAAGGGCGCAGAACGGGATGCAGGCATCGACGATCCGCTCCGGCCAGCTTTGCGGCGCATGGGGGTCGCGCGAATACAGCGCGAACAGGCCCGACACCTGGTTGTTGTGCGTGCGGATCGGCGCGGAGCGGCAGTGTTCCAGCCCCAGCGACTTCGCGATCGACTGGTAATTGTGCCACAGGATATGGTTGCTGTACGACGGCTCACGCTGCAGGCGGGCGATGTCGGCGGGCTCCAGCTTCAGCCCCTCCAGCGCGTTGAAATAGCGCTTGGGCAGGCCGGGGGCCGAGAGGATCTGCAGCCGGTTGTCGGAATCGATCAGGATCAGGCACGCAACCGAATTGGGCACGAAGCTGTCCACGCGGCGGCACAGCAGGTCGGCCACGTCCTGGATCAGCAGGTCGGCCGCCAGCGCCTGGAGCACGTCGTTCTGGAGGATGAGGATCTTGCGCCTCTGGCTTTCCTCCGTCGCGTCCTTCATCACCGCGATGTAGTAGGTCTTGTCCGTGCCCGGCAACTGCACCTTGGAGATCGAAAGCTCGCCGCACACATATTCGCCGTCCGCGCGGGTGAACTCCACCTCCCGCGAGGTGCCGACGATCTTGTTGATCCCGGTCCTGCGGTTATGGGCGATGAAGCTGTCATGGTCCTTGCGGTAGTCGAGCGGCACGAGGCAACTGACATTGCGGCCCAGCACGTCCTTGCGTGGCAGGCCCCACATGCGCTCCGCCGCGGGGTTGAAGAAAATGACGCTGTTGTGCTCATCGATGATGACGATGGGGTCGATCGCCTGTTCCATGGCAGGCAACAGGATCTCGGCGTTAATCTTGGGCTGACTCACCACGCTCTCCAGCTCGCCCGTGTGGGTGCCCCCACACGTTTCAGGTTTCACATCATCTCGCACGGCCGGGCGGGATGTACCCCTGCCCGCACAGCCCTTATGGCTGTTTTTTCCAGACCGACATTTCCGTCATGCAGCAGGCATGAGCGGACCCACATCATGGCACACCATATCCGCTGCGCGGATGACGGCACATGATATGCCTCAATGTTTACGATGTTTACAATATTTAAGGGGTATTATTTTACACTACGGCGACATGCGCCCGCTGCATTCAGGGCCTGCGGAAGTCCTGCGGCAGCAGCCCGCCCAGCGGCCGGCAGGCATATTCGCACGCCTGCGCATCCTGTTCCGCGTTCTGGCGGAGTTCCGCCGCCCCCTGCGACACGGCGCGCCACGCGGCCTGCGCCAGCGCCTTGCGGCTGGGGAAATCATCGGGATCGAGTGCGGGATGCAGCATCACGGTCGCGCGCATGGACCGCCATTTCACCAGTTGCCACACATGGGGGCCAAGCTCCATGTCGCCATACCAGGCAAAGACCGGGCGGCGGGCGCGGTTGACCGGCAGCCCCTCCAGCCGGTCATACACGACGGAAACCGGCTGGATCAGCGGCGTCATCCCCGGCGGGTGCTGGCGCATGGCCTGGGCCTCCGGCGTGTCCTCCCGCCCGCGCGGGACGCGGGGCAGCTTTGCAATGGCGAAGAAGGCCGACATGAACGGCAGCACGCGCGACCCGTCCGACGACGTGCCCTCGGGGAACAGCACGAGGTTGTCGCCCCCGATCAGGCGGTCCATCATCTCGTCACGTTCGCGCCCGGTGGTGCTGCGCTGGCGGCTGACGAAGATGGTCCGGCCAATGCGTGAGACGAGGCCCATGATGGGCCATTTCTCGATATCGCCCTTGGCGACGAAATTTGACGGCAGCACGGTGCCCAGCACCGGCACGTCCAGCCACGAGGAATGGTTGGAGACATAGATCACCGGCCGTTCGCCGCGTGCGCGCGCCCGTGCGCCGCCAACCGACCCCGCCCTGCGCCCGATGACGCGGATCTTCAGCGACAGCAGGAAGCACAAGCCCCCCCAGACGAAGCGCGTCCAGCGGATCTTCGCCGTGCCGGGCACCAGCAGCAGCACCGCCTCGAACCCGACCGACAGCGGCACCCAGACCGTGATGGCGGCCAGGCGGCCGATCCCCCGCAGGGTACGCGCGCGTTCGCGCCACGGCCCGGACGGATGGATGCGCAGCGCCGCGATATCCGCGATGTCGCGCGATGTCACGGGGGCGATGGCGCGACGTTCGCGCGTGGCGCGCGGCTGTGGCGTGGGTGTGGCGGAAGTATCGCGACGTCGCAGGATGCGGCGCTGAATGAAATCGGCAATCATGCCCTATCCATAGACAGGTGGGACAGACCGCGCCGACAGGCGTCGCGATCGGGGTGGAGCGCTACTGTGGCGGGACCGACCCGCTTGCGGCCTGCACCGCATGCGGGTGCGCGCCGACCCTGTGTCCGGACGTAGCCGCCACCTTCGGGCGCGTCAAGTACGCCCCGCCCCGCCGGGGGCCGGCAGGGACGGGACGATACTTTGCGTAACGATAAAGGTGGCCGTGACACGGTTCCATAAAATATTTTTTTGTCGCATCCTCCCCGCACGGCATTATCAGGTATGAAGGACACGGTTTCGCGATTGCGCATCGCGGCCCCTTACCATCCGTCGGCACGCCCCGACCCTGTCCACGGGACCTCTGTAACGGGGGGGCCTGCGTGCTCCCCCTCTTGCCCTGAATCCCCAAGCCCAAGGAGTGCCCCCTGATGTCCGGATGGTCCGGTTACGGCCTGTTATCCGCCGCCACGGCTGTTCTGCTTGCCACGACACCACTTGCCTGCCCCACGGCCCAAGCGCGCGACGATGTGCTCAACATCCTGACAAGCTGCGACCACGAGGACCCCGAACTGCTGCGCCCGTTCGAGCAGGAAAACGCCGTGCAGGTGCATTTCCGCGACATCGACACCGTGGATTCCGTCATGTCCATCATCCGGCAGGCCCAGCCTGGTGACTGGGACCTTGTCGCAACCGACGAGACGGAACTGATGCCCATGGCGCGCAACGGCATGCTGATGCCGCTGGACCCGGCGGATTTCCCCACCACCGGCATCCCCGCCGCCGTGGCCGACCCGCAGGCGGGATCGTTCGACGGCCACCTGTATGCCGTGCCGGAGAAATTCGGGTATTTCGCCCTCGCCTTCGACCAGGCGAAGGTGTCGGCGCAGGCGCTGTCGGACATCAACGAGATCTGGAAGCCGCAGTACCAGGGCCATATCGCGATCTATGATTCATGGCTGCCGGTGCTGTCCTACATCGCGCTGGCGCTGGGCAGGGATCCCGCCAGCCTGTCGGACGAAGACCTGCCGGCGCTGCAGGCGAAGCTTGTGGCGCTGAAGGCGAACGCCGCCATCGTGGGCGACATGGCCACGGTGCAGCAGGCGCTGGCCGACGGGCAGGTGGACATCGTTGTCGGCGGCGGCGCGTGGACCACGGCGGGCATCGGCCATGACGGCGCGGTGCAGAAGGGGGAACCCGCCCCGGCCGCAACGCGGGGCCCCCCCACACAGGACGACGCGGATGACAGTGATGGCGACGATGACAACGCCCCGCCCCTGCCGCCCGGCGCGCACCCTGCC
>NZ_JABJWD010000109.1:0-213 GCF_013155425.1 Gluconacetobacter entanii
CTCTTGCGCGTAACCTTGCCCATAAAACCCGTTCTCTCTCAGGTCGGATTATAGCTTATTGCCCTGTCCGAAAAATGGGGACCACCTCTGTTTATCTATGAATACTGGCTTGATGATGCTGATACTAGGGCCTGTTAGGGCTTGATCCAGTCTGCTGCGGCAGCGATGTGGATGACCGCGAGGAACGACGTTGCTGTTTTTTCATATCTGGTT
>NZ_JABJWD010000110.1:0-592 GCF_013155425.1 Gluconacetobacter entanii
CCCCTGCCCGAAGGGCGCGGCGGAGGTATTGCCTGCCTCCCCAAAACCCCAGAACAGGTCTTCGGTTATCGTCAGCACCCGGCTGATGCCAACAATGCGCCCCCACACGTCAAGGCCGTAGCCCTGCGCCGTCTGCACATTCCAGATCAGGTTATAGAAGCTGTCGATCTCCGCCGTCGGGTCGATGCACTGGTTCCATGCGTCGATCAGGGTGCAGAGGGTGGGGCTGTTGGCATACTGGCTGATGACGGTCTGCTGCACATTATCCATGTCACACCAGCGCCAGCGTGATGTCGGCGGGATCAAGCGTGGGCGCCTGGTTGATATCCATCTGCACCGTAAAGCCGGTGGGCGCGGCGGCCGTGCCGATCGTGATCTCCACGATCTGCGCCCATGCGCCCAGCGCCGCAACCCCGGCGTAGAACCGGCTGGCATACAGCCGTGACGCAATGCGCGCCCGCGTCCCGCCATCCGTGCCGTCGAAGGCCGCGGCCGCCACCGTCTGTATCTGCGTCAGCGCATCTGACGGCACGGTCGCCGAACTGGCGAGCGACACGGCAATGAAGATCGGCGTGGGCGTCGCGTAATCGAA
>NZ_JABJWD010000111.1:0-4523 GCF_013155425.1 Gluconacetobacter entanii
GGTGTATTACGTCTCCACCACGGATGACAACATGACCACGCCGGGCGCCTCGGGGGCTGCGTGGCAGTCGCTGTTCACCGGGTTGCAGGCGTCGCTTGGCTTTACCCCGGTGCAGCAGGGCGGCGGTGTCTATCAGGCCGCGACCAAGGTTTTCGTGGGAAAGGATTCCACCTATTCCGGCCTGCGATATTCCTATCTGGACCCGAACAACAGCAATGCCCTGACAGAGGGCGGATACCTGGTATCGTCATACGGGACGATCCTGTCCGGTTCGACGCAGGTGGGCGACCTGACGATCAATTCCGACGGACGCCTTGCGTTCCAGTCCGTGAAGATGGCTGACGTTTACACCGTGTCGGCGAACCTGTCGGATGTAACGGCGGAAACGGCGCGGGCAGAGGCAGCGGAAGGCTCCCTTGTCTCTGGCACGCTTTCCATGGCGACGGGTGACTCGCAGGGGCAGGGCCTGCACTGGTCGGGCTCCCTCGGTGCGCCCATGTTCGCCTATGGCCCCGGTGCCGGGTCCACGACGGTCGTGCAGGTCGCGCTGGCCTCGCAACTCTCTGGTTATGTTGGCGGGGGCCTGACATCCGGCGGCAATTACAAGGGCGAAGAATTATATCTCGCCTCCAACGGGCATCCAACTTTTGCCTATGACGGCGGATCGCAACAGCTTGCCCTGCCGGGGGATATCGCAACCCCCATGCCCTTTGCATCGTCGGGCACCTATACGGTGGTGCAGGGCGTGTCGCGCATCTTCTTTGAGGCCGTGGGGGCCGGGGGTGCCGGGGGCATGTCCTCGGGTAATGAAAACACGGAATCCATCTATGCCGCTGGCGGGGGGGCTGGTGCCTACGCAAGGGGGTTCCTGGCCGTGTCGGCCGGGGACGTGGTTACTGTCGGCATCGGTTCCGGCGGTGTCTCCCCCACCCATACGACCGGCACGCCCACCTATGGCGGGTCAACCACGATCGCCATCAATGGCACCGTGGTGTTGACCTGCACGGGCGGGCAAAGCGGCGTCTGGAACGATGTCACCGACGCCGCCGGTGGGTCGGCCGGGAATGTGACCAGTGGGTCCGGCTGCACGGTCCAGTTGCAGTGTAACGGCGGATTTGGCGGCGATGGGCAGTCCGGGACCAATCTGGCCAAGGGGAATGGTGCCGCAGGCCCGTGGGGCGGTGCCGGACGCGCCGGTAATGGCGGCGGCGTCTCTGGCAACGGCCCCGGGGCCGGCGGGGGTGGCGCCTACAACGATACCACGACCAGCAACAATTATTACGGCGGATCGGGCGGCCCCGGATACGCCATCCTGACCACGGCCCCATAAGGATCAGCCATGTCCGAGACAACGACAGCCACGACCGCCACGGCATCCAGCATCCGGAACTACATCGTTTACCGAACGGTCGCATCCGGGGCCGAAGGCGTGGGGTATGTGCTCAACAGCATCCTGTGGGATGGGACCAGCACGTTTAACCCCGGCACGGGCCTGGCGCTGGCGCTGGATGCCGACGGGGCCTATCCGATCGGCAGTACCTACACCGCGCCGACTGCGACCACGACAGCCACGGCAGCCACGGCAGCCACGACGGGAAGCGCGACATGATCCCGCGCGGCATCCGCAACAACAATCCCGGCAACCTCGACTTCGTGGGGCAGGCGGGCGCGCATCTGGAAACCGGCGTGGCCGACCCGCGCTTTGCCGCGTTCGCGACCATGGCGGACGGCATCCGCGCATTGCGTGACCAGTTGATCCGCTATGGCGAGCGTGGACTGACCACGGTGTCCGATATCGTGTGCGTCTATGCGCCAGCGTGTGAGAACGCGACGGGCGCGTATATTTCGGTGCTGTGCCAGAAAATGGGCGTTGGCCCCGACACCGTGCTGGACCTGCGCGACCCGGCCACGATGGCGCGCCTGATCTGCGGCATCGCCGTGGTGGAGAACGGGCCGGGGCACCTTGGTCTGACGCAGGTTGAACAGGCACTGGGGGCCGCGCCCGTCGCCTGATCCCCCCGCCGCACACCCCGCGCCCGCAACACCGCCCACCGGGGCGGTTTTTTATTGCCTGGAACACAGATGACCGAAGACCTGACGCCGGATGTGCACGGCATCCTTGAGGACCATGGGGAGCGTATCGGTTCCCTCGAACGCTGGCGCGATGGCGTGGACGGGAAGCTGGACGGCATCCGCCATGAACTCGGCGTCGTGCGGGCGGAGGGGCAGGCGCGCTCCGCCGCGTCCGCCGCCGCGATGGAGCGGCAGTCGCGCGACATACAGGACCTGACCCGCCAGTTGGCCGAACATACCGGCGCGCAGAAGGAGCGCAACCGCCTGGAGCAGGCCAAGCTGATGAAGGCGCGCATCGCCGAAAGCCGGTGGAAGAAGCGCGCCGCCGTCCTTGGCATCGTCTTCACGCTGCTGGCGACCGTCGGCGGCACCCTGCTGTCGAGCCAGACATGGGACGACTTCTTTTTCGCCAACGTCCCGTTCCTGCACCGCCACCATGCGATCACCGCCGCGCCGCCGCCCGCGCAAGACCTCGGCTGACACCATATTGAGGACCGATCATGGACCCTTCGACGCTGCTTTCCGAACTCCTGCCCTTCATCCCCGCGCCCTATGTCGGCGCGGTGGTGGACTGGGTCTCCTTCGTTATTGCGGCGTCCGCGCTGCTGGTGCGGTACTGGCGCCCGCCTGCCGCCGGGTCACGCGCGGCGGCGGTGTGGGTGGTCGTGTCCGCCATGGCGCAGGCGCGCGGGTGGAACGCGCCCGCGTACCAGCCGGACCGCAAGGCGCTGATGGTGCCAAAGGACACGCCCCGCGCCGCCGCCGCCGCCACGCTGGGCCTGCGTCCCGACGCGACGCGCCCCGACCGGCCATCTGCCTGAATCCCCATCCGCGTGACTCCGTGGTGTGACGCCAGCCATCAGGGCTGGTGGTCGATCCGGCCAGCGCCACGCCCGTGCTCTTACACGCGGATTCTTAATGACCCGTATTCGTATCGCAACACAAAGGCCCGACATGCCCATATTGCCAAAACCCGGTCCCGTCCTGCCCATGCTCATGCTGTGCGGCCTTGCCGCCTGCGCCAGCAGCGCGCAGGGGAAGCTGAAACAGTCGGTCTATGACATCGACAGCGCCTATCACGTCGCGGCCGAACCGATGCCCGACGTGATGGCGGGGAAAATGCCGGGCGTCACCCTGACGGACGCGGAAAAGACGCTGGTGAAGTCCGCCAGCCAGAGCGTGTTCAACGAGATCACGTCGCTTGAAACCTCCATCGAGGGTGGGAAGTCCATCACCGCCACCGCCGTATCCGCGCTGGAGACGGACTTCGCCTCGTTCGAGGTCTGCTGGACCGGCGTGAAGGCCGGGCAGCAGCCTTCGGCCTGTGCCGACATCGCAACCACCACCACAACGGGGAACTGACACCATGGACGCAACGGAAATCGGCGCGATCGCCAGTGCGGCGAGCGCGGTCCTCGCCCTGATCGAGAAATATGGCCCCGACGTGTGGACCACGATCAAGGAAGCGGTGGAGACCAGCACAAGCACCACCGGCCCCACCGTGGCGGAGATCGAGGCGATCTATGCCAGGTGCAAGGCCGACAACGCGGCGATACAGGCGTCGTGAGCATCCTTGTCGCGGGCCTGCTGCTTGGCTTTGCGGGTGGTTTTGCCTCGGCCGGGTGTGGGGTGGCGCTGTTCATGTGGCGCCGCCGCCGCCGGGCGCGGGCGGTCACGATGGCGCTGGGGCCGTCGGAGTGAACGTTCGGGGGAGGAGGTGTTCGTTTTGGAAAAAAGGAAGCCCCCACCTGCAATGAGGTGGGGGAGCGGGATCAGACGGCCACCATGACGTCTGACGCCTTGATGATGGCCTTGACGGGTTCCCCGACCCTGAGTTGCAGGTCGGCCACGGCTTCGTTGGTGATGGAGGCGGTGATGATCGTGCCGTCGCCGATGTCGATGCTGACATGTGATGTGGTCGCGCCCTTGGTGATCTTGCTGACGGTTCCGCCGATCTGGTTGCGTGCGCTGATTTTCATGATATTCCCTGGCTCCGGTAACGATATCGTCTGGTGATATCCGGCCCCTGTGTAATCACGAAACGCGGTGCGTGGCAAACCGGCCCCTATCGGGCGGGGGTGTCGCCGCGCAGGCGGCGCAGCAGGGTGTCGATGCGGCCCGTATGCGGTTTTGCGTCCTTTACGGGGCGGCCATCCGCGTCATCCATGGGATAGCGCGGAAGGTCCGGATACGCCCGGCACAGCGCCAGCCACAGGCGGGCCAGCAACTGGCGCTTTTCCTGGCATGACCGGGCCAGCGCCTGCACCCGGCGCAACTGCGCCACCGCCACCGGGTCACGCAGGCGCACGCGCGGGCGCAAATCCTCCGCCATGGTGACGATGGCGGCGGAACTCCGGTCGATCTGCGCCAGCACCGCGCCATAGGCGTCGATGATCCGTTGTGTGTCCATGTCCCTGTCTTCCCCTGTCATGGCATGGGCGGGCGGGGCG
>NZ_JABJWD010000112.1:0-13929 GCF_013155425.1 Gluconacetobacter entanii
TCAAATGACGTCAATAACGACGTCGTTAACGACGGTAAGTTACCAGTCACAATCCTCAATCATAAGGCGGCCTCAAACGGCCGGTTACGATATATCTGGCACACTACAGGCTCAGGCAAAACGCTGACCAGCTTCAAGGCGGCCCGCCTTGCCACGCAGCTCGACTTCATCGACAAGGTCTTTTTCGTGGTCGACCGCAAGGACCTCGATTTCCAAACGATGAAGGAATATCAGCGCTTTTCGCCGGACAGCGTCAATGGATCGGACAGTACAGCCGGGTTGAAGCGAAACCTCTCCAAGGACGATAACAAGATTATCGTCACGACCATCCAGAAGCTCAACAATCTGATGAAGAGCGAAGGGGACCTGCCGGTCTATACCCAGCGCGTCGTCTTCATTTTCGACGAGTGCCATCGCAGCCAGTTTGGTGAGGCACAGAAGAACCTCAAGCGGAAGTTCAAACAGTTCTGCCAGTTCGGCTTCACCGGCACGCCGATCTTTTCGGAAAATGCTTCGGGTGCGGAGACGACGGCCAGCATATTCGGAAGCGAACTTCATTCCTATGTGATCACCGACGCGATCCGCGACCAAAAGGTGCTAAAGTTCAAAGTCGACTACAACGATGTGCGCCCGCAGTTCAAAGCGATTGAAACCGAACAGGACGAAAAGAAGCTGACCGCCGCTGAAAACCAGCAAGCTCTTCAGCACCCAGCACGAATCTCTGAAATTTCTCAGTACATTCTCGATAACTTCCGCCGCAAGACGCATCGTCTTTATGGAGACAATAAGGGCTTCAATGCCATGTTCGCGGTGAGCAGTGTTGATGCAGCTAAGCTCTATTATGAAAAGCTGAATGCGCTTCAGGACGGTAGCGACAAGCCGTTGAAGATCGCGACCATCTTTTCATTTGCCGACAACGAAGAACAGGATGCGATTGGCGACATTCCTGACGAGAGTTTTGAGGTTTCAGCGCTGAATAGCAGCGCCAAGGAATTCCTGAACGCTGCGATCACGGACTACAACGCCTATTTCCGAACGAATTTCAGCGCAGATAGTAAGGGCTTCCAGAATTATTACCGGGATCTGGCGAAACGGGTGAAGTCCAAGGAAGTTGACCTGCTCATTGTGGTTGGCATGTTCCTGACCGGCTTCGACGCGCAAACCCTGAACACGCTGTTCGTCGACAAGAATTTGCGTTTTCACGGTCTTATACAAGCCTACTCCCGTACCAACCGCATTTATGATGCGACCAAGTCCTTCGGCAACATCGTTACCTTCCGCGACTTGGAAGAGGCGACCGTCAAGGCAATCACACTCTTTGGCAACGCCAATACCAAGAATGTTGTTCTGGAGAAAAGCTACTCAGAATACATGGAAGGTTTTACGGACCAGACGACAGGCGAGGCAAGGCGAGGCTTTATCGATGTCGTCCGTGAGTTGAAAGAGCGTTTCCCGGATCCCACTGCCATCGAAAAGGAAGCGGACAAAAAGGCCTTTGCAAAGCTGTTCGGCGAGTATCTCCGTATTGAGAATATCCTTCAGAATTATGATGAGTTCTCCAACCTAAAAGAACTTCAGGAGATCGACGAGAGTGACGTGGAAGCGATGGGCGCGTTCAAGGAGCGGTGTCATTTAAGTGATGATGACGTTGACGAGCTCAAAAGCATCGAAATGCCCACTGATCGAAAGGTCCAGGATTACCGTTCGACCTACAATGATATTCGGGATTGGCTTCGCCGTGAAAAGGCTAGCGCCGAGCAGGGTGAGTCAACGATCGACTGGGAGGATGTCGTCTTTGAGGTCGACCTCTTGAAGTCCCAGGAAATAAATCTGGATTACATCCTTGAGCTAATCTTCGAGCACAACAAAAAAACGAAGAGCAAGTCAGAGCTCGTTAGCGAAGTTCGTCGTGTCATTCGTGCCAGTATTGGCAACCGCGCGAAAGAAAGCCTCATTGTGGATTTCATCAATCAGACAAACCTAGACGAACTGAGGGACAAGGCAGGGGTAATTGAGGCTTTTTTTGCCTTCGCACAAGCCGAACGATGCCGGGAAGCGAAAGAATTGATAACCGATGAAAAATTGAACGCGGAGGCCGCCAAGCGCTATATTGCAACGTCGATCAAGCGTGAATATGCGAGCGAAAATGGCACAGAGTTGAACTCGATCCTTCCAAAAATGAGCCCGCTCAATCCAAAATACCTGACCAAAAAAAGAGATGTGTTCCAGCGCATCTCTGCGTTCGTTGAAAAGTTTAAGGGTGTGGGCGGAAAAATTTAGGCATGTTCACGACTTTAGATGACTGTACCTATTAAGCGCAGTCAACAGTCCACCGCACATAACCCTCGAAAACAATCTAGGAATCCGGCCGCTTCCGGATCGGGAGAATGCTTTCGCAAGGGCACGAACTATACGCCGGAGTAATCGGCTGGCGCTAGGCTACGCCATAAACAATATCGGCTTTCAGGACATTGCAACTGTCAGTCGAATAGTCAGAATGGGTGCATGGCGGTCGTAAGCAGCATAGCAAGTGAATAGCAGCTTTTTGCCTGCCGTGACCGTTAACCGACAGTCTACTCTCCCCCCATTGGCGACATTTTTCTGCCGGGAAAGGGGCGAGCGTGCTGGCTTGGGTGTAGCCTTCGGAGTCAGAGGGCTGCGGGGATTTTCGTGACGGGTTGAGAGGGTATGCGGCGCCTTCGACTACCGTGACGACACATGGCGCACAAAACTTGCTGCGGCACTTGGTCCACGGCGTCTGTTTGCGGCGTTCGATACCACCAGCGGGAGTTATGCCCGTACGCTGGCTGACCTGATTGGTTATAATGGCCATCTGGTCTGTATCCAGGACCGGATCGAAACCGCACCGCTTCCGGCGTTCACGACAGCAGTGTCCCTTCATGAAGTCGCACTCAACGCCATTCATGATTACGGAACAGCGGCAGACTGGCGCGACTGGCGCAGCGCGGGAACGGAGTTGCTGGAAGCCGTCCGGATTGGCGCTCTGGATTTTCAGCCCACGACCGTGACCTCCTTTGAGGATCTGCCGCGTAACCTGTCATCTTTCATGCAGGGGAAGCTAAAAGGGAAAATTCTGGTGAACATCTCCGGTGATCAGGGCTGATCCCACGGGAAGATCGGCTGAAATGTTCTGACCAGCGCATCCACGCTTGCCCGTATCCGGGGGGAGAGCGTTCGGGATTTCGGCCACAGGACATGGATATCCATATCCTGCGGCGCGCTGGAAATGGGAATGGCCCTGAGCCTTCCGACCTGCAGATCTGTCGCAACCAGCCATGTTGCAAGCCAGGCAAGGCCGCTTCCCGCTAACGCCGTGTCGCGGAGACCGTCGCCATGACTGATGATGTGACGGGGGCGGGGTGTAACCGCCTGCGCCAGGCCAGTGCCGGCATCCGTCAGATGCCAGGGCAGCAACTGGCCGTTACGGGCAAACAGAATGCAGTCGTGCCGGGCAAGATCGTCAATGGTCTCGGGGGTTCCCCTGCGATCAAGATAGTCAGGCGATGCACACAGAACGGATTGCTGCGTGGCCAGCCTGCGACCGCTCAGCGTGGCGCTGTTGCCGGGATGTCCCAGCCGGACGGCCATATCGATACCTTCTTCAACGAGATCGATATGGCGATCCGTGAAAGACAGATCGAGATCAAGTTCAGGATGCTGCTGCGCCAGTCCCAGGAGGACTGGCTGCACCCATACGGGCGCCGGACACGTTGTCCGACGAGGAAGCCAGTACCCTGCCTGTTGCCGGACTCACGGCATGGTTTGCGCTTGTGGAAACCGGTAATCTTCTGGCTGGGCAGGCAGTCGTCGTCCAAGGAACCGGAGGTGTATCGCTTTTCGGGATGCAGATTGCCCGGGCGCTGGGAGCACGTGCCATCGTGACGTCCCGCTCGCGGCAGAAGCAGGATCGATTAAAAACACTCGGTGTGGAGGACACCGTCCTGATCGACGGTGTTCACGACTGGTCTGGGGAAGTTATCAGGCTCACGGACGGACATGGCGCTGATCAGATTCTCGAACTGATCGGAGGCGACAATATGCGTCATTCCGTCAATGCATTGGCCAGTGGCGGTAGGATTGCGCAGATCGGGTTTCTCGGAGGTGCTGACGTGTCATTCAGCGCTGTGCCGCTGATGCTGCGCCGGGGCATCATTCAGGGTATCACGGTGGGGCACCGGACGGCGCTGGAACGTCTTGTCTCTGCAGTCGATCGTTACGGCATCAGGCCTGTCATTGATCACGTCTATGGTTTTGATGACGCTCGAGCCGCTTTTGCTCGTCTGGACGAGGGGCCATTCGGGAAGGTTGTGATCACCACTCGTTCCTGAGGTGCGTGTGGAGAACTGTGCGAATATAGCAGAGGTCACGATGCGAGCCGCCCGAATTTCCTTATGGAGCATACGACCACCATCACTGAAGTCCGGGACCTGAACATCTGGCTGTCTGACGTGTTGAAGCCGACGACCCTCTGAGAAAGGACGCGTTCCATGATCGATCTTTTCTACTGGCCGACCCCGAACGGCCACAAGATCACGCTGTTTCTGGAAGAAGCCGGGCTGGATTACACCATTCATCCTGTCGACATCAGCGCGGGAGATCAGTTTCGGCCGGAGTTTCTGGCCATTTCTCCCAATAACCGGATGCCCGCGATCATTGACCGGAGCCCGAAAGATGACGGTGAGGCCATCAGCGTTTTTGAATCAGGGGCAATCCTGCTCTATCTCGCGGAGAAGACAGACCGGTTTCTGCCTGAGGATATCCGGGGTCGCACGGCGGTCACCGAATGGCTGTTTTGGCAGGTCGGCGGTCTGGGACCGATGGCGGGGCAGAACCATCATTTCGGACAGTATGCGCCAGAGAAAATTCCCTACGCCATCACACGCTATGTCAACGAAACCAACCGCCTGTATGGCGTGATGGACCGGCGTCTGGCGCGGGCGCCATTCCTCGGTGGCGCCGATTACAGCATTGCGGACATGGCCAGCTATCCGTGGGTCGTGCCGTGGCAGCGCCAGCAGCAGGACCTTGAGGAGTTTCCGAACCTGGAGCGCTGGTTTGATACCATTGCCGCGCGCCCGGCAACGATACGGGCCTATGAGAAAGCGAAAGACCTGTCAGCGCGACCCAGCGTGACGGAAGAGGGGAAGAAAATCCTGTTCGGTCAGACAGCCCGATAAGACAGGACAATCAGCAGTTGGAACCCGTCCTGACCTTGGCGTAGCAGGTCAACCGGTCTGATCGATGTAGCGCCCCAGCATATCCCTGCTGACCTGAAGGCGGTCGATCTGTGCGTCCATCTTCCGTCGTTCACGTTGCAGAATGGCGCGCAGGTTATCACAGGGCTGGAAGCTTGGATCATCGGTCAGGATACAGGGCAGCAACTGCCGGATCGCGTCCAGTTTCAGGCCCGCTTCGGTGAGCATCTGGATGCGCCGGACTGCGGTCTCATCGCTTTCCGAATAGTCCCGGTAGCCGGATTCCTGCCGATCGGGCGCAAGCAGGCCTTCCTGCTCGTAATAGCGCAGCATCCGGATACTCACACCCGTGCGACGGGCCAGCTCGCCGATCTTCATCATTTTCTCCTTGACCCTGACAGCGCTGTTAGACCTTAGCGTGCCTGTCGCATCACCGCACGGAGAATATGCACATGCGACTTTACCGACTGAAACATACCGAAAATGGCGTCCGTCCCGTTCTGGATGAAGCGCCGGATCCTTCGCCTGTTCCGGGCGAGGTTCTGGTGAAAATACAGAATGCCAGCGTGAATTATCGGGATCTGCTTCTTCTGGGGGATCCGGCCATGACGGAAGGCGTTGGCCGTGTGCCACTTTCCGATGCTGCGGGTTCTGTTGCAGCAGTAGGGAAGGGCGTAGCCGACTGGAAGGAAGGCGATCCTGTATGCATTCCGTTCTTCCGGGACTGGATCGGCGGTATCTTTCGAAATGACTACATGAGTTCGGCCTTTGGTGGTCCCAACACGGAAGGCGTCCTGCAGGACTATGTCAGCGTCCCGGCCCGGTCGCTCATCGCAAAGCCTGAGTATCTCTCCTTTGCGGAGGCCGCGACTTTACCGTGTGCTGCAGTGACGGCATGGCAGGCGCTCATGGTCAGGGGACATCTGCGCGAAGGCGATACCGTTCTTGTTCAGGGAACGGGTGGCGTGGCGCTGTTTGCGCTTCAGCTTGCCGTAGCTAGGGGAGCGCAGGTCATCATCATCTCGTCTTCCGACGAAAAGCTTTCACGTGCCCGGAAACTGGGTGCGTCTGAACTGATCAATTATGTCAGGACACCTGACTGGGATGAAACTGTCAACGCGCTTACCCATGGAGACGGTGTCAGCCATGTCCTGGAACTGGGCGGACCGGAGACCTACCCCCGATCCATCAAATCGATCAGGGCCGGTGGCCACATTGCCCAGATAGGCGTGCTGACCGGCTTCGGGCCGCGCCCGGATATCGATCGCATCCGCAGCACCAATGCCAGCATTGACGGAATTACTGTGGGCTCTCGTGACCACTTTCGGGAAATGAATGCGTTTCTGACCCACCAGGAGATCCATCCTGTCATCGACAGGGTCTTTCCTTTCGAACAGGCAGGCGCACCTTGTAGCAGTTTCCGGACAGTTCGAGATTATAGAGTTGCATCGTCTCGTAACCTTTCCCCATCTTTCTTGCCTCTAAACTCAGGCGGAGTTATAAAAACTACCGACCGGTCGGGTGTAAAGGCTAAAATGAAGACGACGTTGCATAATATCGTGATCGAGGCCCGCGAGCTGTTTCGGGAGCACGGTTATGATGGTGCCTCCATGCAGGATCTTGCGTCTCGCGTCGGACTGAAAAAAGCCAGTCTTTACACGCGTTTTCCGAATAAGGAATCGCTTGTCCCGGAAGTCCTGGCACTTACTCTGGAAGAGACTGTCCAGGGTTTGCCGGACCAGAACGATGACTGGCAGCTCACCTGGCAAACTTTGATAGGTCGTATCGAAAAGACATTTGAAGAGCGGCAGCGCTGTGTCGGGCTGCATCTGGCCTATGGCGTCACATCGGCCACGCCTGAAGCGCGGGCAGCGGTCTGCCAGTTCTTTACAGCCCTACGGGAGAAAATGGCCCAGATATTGCGGGTCGGCGATATTTCCGACCCGGACACCGTTGCCGCAGACACACTGGCGCAGCTTGAGGGGGCCACGCTGTGGATCACTACGTCTGGAGATGTGATGCCGCTTCACCGGGCTGCGGAAAAGGCCCGCCAGGTCGGTAACCCGCATCTGCCGCTTGGAAAGAGCATGTGACTTTGAAGTCTGGGTTTCCGCGGATGGCGAAACGTGGGACGGAAAGTCCGGATACGACTTCATGACTGCTGCTCAACAACCCTGCGAATATTCCAGAGCATGCGGCGGCGTAGCAACCCGCTGACCGGGCGGATCAGAAACCAGTAAGGCGTAAAGCATTGTCTGGCCTTGTCACTGAGGCAGAGGACACGTGTTTCGGTTATGAGGCGACACCTGCTTTTGCTAATGGGCGCGACAGTAAAGCCAAGAACCAGTTTGCAGAGATCTCCCTCCCGTACGGCCATGAAAGCGTCAGGAGAAGGAATGGAGCGAAGTCCATAATCGGCATGCCAGAATGCTCCGACCAGACCATAGGCAAGTGCGTGTCCGGTGCGCGCCAGAAGCGTAAAGTCTTCAAGATCCAGTGGCGGGGCAGACAGGCGCTTCATCAGTCGGCCAGGAAGTTCACGCAGACGGATAATCTGACGCACAAGGGGATCATTCTGTACGCGGAAAGCCGCAACGGCATCGAGAATATCAGATGCCTGACCGCGAATGATAATCGCGTGACGTTCAGAAAAATCATAATGTGGGAGCAGGATTTCGAAAGTGTTCATCGTGGTTTCAGTGTTACCAGCTGGTAGTGCGGCCATGTCGTGAAGGAGAGGGTGGTCTGGTCAAAGTCCAATGGGCCATCGGCCGGATGTCGAAACCGGCGAGGGCCGCCTTCTCTTAGCAATACACTCTGATTATGCCACAGCCGTTCAAAATCCGGACTTCGGGATCGAAGCTCCTGCACGAGTGTTTCCACCAGATGCGTGTCACCACGGATGCTGGCAGCCCTGAATTCGGCAAGAACCCGTCGGGCACTGCCGTCCCAGTCATCAAGAAAGGTTCGGGCTGCAGGGTCGAGAAAGACATAGCGCAGCAGGTTGGGTTCCTCACTGTCCAGCCATCCGACAAAGAGACGCCGGGCCGCTTTGTTGGCGACGCAGGCATTCCACAGGGGATCCAGCACATAACAGGGCATGGTTACCTGCTCCGGGAAAGTCCGGACGGGTTCGGGAAGACGGGATGCGGTGACTGGCCGTGAGGAATCGGGATCCTTCAACTGGGCCAGTTCGAACAGATAGAGCCTTTCGGCAGGGGACAGATGCAGAGCCGTGGCAATACGCGCCAGTGTCGTCGCCGAACAGGAGACATTCCGACCCTGTTCCAGCCACGTATACCACGTCGTGCTGATACCACAGAGCTGGGCGGCTTCTTCCCGCCGCAACCCCCGTGCCCGACGCCGTCCGGGCAGGACATGCAATCCAACGTCCTGCGGAGACAGGGCGTCACGTCGCGCACGTAGAAAGGCTCCAAGGGAGCGGTGCTGTTCAGAAGGAAGGTTCATGATGGTAGTTTTTATACCAGTATAAAATGAGACCTTATCCCCTCTTTTTGTGTCCGGCAATCTGGCGTCGCAGATGACATAAGAGGCAGGTGAGAAAAGATGACTGATTCATACACAGCAAGGCATTATGGCGACCGGGCACAGGACTATGTTGCCAGCGCAGTGCACAGTCAGGGCGGCGATCTGGACAGGATCGAACGTCTTGTTGCGGGCAAAGGCCTGCGGCGCGTTCTGGACCTGGGCTGTGGAGGAGGGCACGTGACCTACCGTCTGGCGCCGCATGTCGAAGAGGTGGTTGCCTGCGATATCACGGCTTCGATGCTGCAGGCCGTGGCGCACGAGGCGGCCCGGCAGGATTTGAACAATGTTACGACGATACAGGCTCCGGCAGAGGAGTTGCCATTTGATGCTGGAACTTTTGACGCCGTGTTCTGTCGCTTTACCACCCACCACTGGTCGGATGCGCTTGCAGGTCTGCGGGAGGCACGACGTGTCCTGACTTCTGCAGGCATGGCTCTGTTCATTGATGTGACGGCTCCATCTTCCGCCCTGCTGGATAGTTGGTTGCAGTCGATGGAGCTGCTGCGTGATATCTCGCATGTACGGGATTATTCATCTGCTGAATGGACGGCCTTTCTGGGGCAGGCGGGCTTCGCTCTGGAGGCTTTTCAGACCCATCGCCTGCGTATGGATTTCGCAAGCTGGGTCGCACGTACGAAAACCCCGACTGAGCAGACTGTGGCCATTCGCTCCCTCCAGCAGGCCGCACCGGAAGAGGTGAAGCGCTATTTCGGGATCGAGGCGGATGGAAGTTTCATGATCGACGTCGATAGTTTTCAGGTGGCGCCGTTGTGAACCGGTCTGTGATTGTGTCCGAGAAATGCAGGATGTGTAATCATCCGGACCACCAGCAGTTTTCCAGCATTGTGGAGGGGAAGAGATGAGCCGGGAGTCCGTGCAGGCATTTTTCGAGGCGAACGCACCTGATATCGAACCGGTGGTGCTGACGGACAGTACGGCGACAGTGGCGGAAGCCGCTCAGGCTCTGGGTGTGGAGGAAGGGCAGATAGCCAAGACGCTGGCGCTGAAAGTCGGGGATGAGCGGATCTTGGTTGTCATGGCCGGGACGGGACGGCTGGATAACCGCAAGACGAAGGATACGTTCGGCAACCGGCCTCGCATGCTGCCCGCGGACGAGGTGCTGGAACTGACAAGCCATCCCGTTGGTGCTTTGGGTTGCCGCAGCAGATCAGGGTGTTCTGTGACATTTCGCTGCGTGCGTTTGACGAAGTCTGGCCCGCAGCAGGTGATCGGAACAGTTTCGTATGTCTGACGCCGGAGCAACTGGTGGAACTTGTTGGCGCAGAATGGGTCGATGTCAGCCAACACTAATGTCGGATTTCGCTCTCATGCCGGACATACAATAGACAAATTGTGTTCCGTATAACGGACATCGCCAATGCAGACGCTTGCTGCCACTTGGGGCCGAAAACTACCCGACCACTCTCGAACGATTGGCAGGAGAAAGTCGACTGTTGGCCTATGTCGTGCTGCCTGCTAATCGCTCTGACCTTCTTCCATCCCGAATAGGTTCATGCTAACTGCAACATACAAAGGCTAGGCACTGATATTTGAGTGAATTGCGAATAACGAAAATGAGTATTCAATTTGATCCTACGAAACTCCCATTTCGCACCACTCTTATAAGACAGATAACTAAGCAACATTTGACGCACATAAATGATGTATATTGGACGCATGCGAATTCCGAGGGTGCGATTAAAGGGTATTTTTCTAATATTATCACCCCAAAAACTGGGAAAGACTATCGCGCTATTCTTAAGACGAAAGAAAATTGGGAAAAAGGTGCGGACGATTTCAGTATATGGGTAAGACAAAATACGATATTGTCAGCCGCATCCGTTCTTGAAGTTTATATCGTTGCTGCCTGCACAGTTGTGTTTTCTGCGTGCCCAGAACTAATCGATCGATCCCTGTTGGGGATCAATAGCGTTTCGTTCATTAAGCATGTCGACCGTTTACCAACCGGCTATCGTGGCATGATAAAGAAGCGATCAAAAGACCCTACGAAAGGTACGTGGTCCGAACGCATCCGAAAGTTGGAGATAAAAATTGGTCGTGTTCCTTCACGAGTTTCCAGCCTAGTTCCCCAATTGCAGAAACTGCAAGACAAGCGAAATCGTATTGCCCACAGTTATGGCGCCGAAGGTGAATTAAGACGAACACCTTGGGAACCCAATACAGCAATTTCTGCCGAGGAGGCGGATATCCTAGAGACATTCAAAGTTGTGGATACAGTATCTAAATATCTGGATAGGGATCTGTTCGGCCCGCTGATAGGCGGTTACGAGATCATCAATGAATATCACTCTTGGTTATGCGCTCAGAATCAAACATACACTCGTTCTATTGAGGAATTGGTTTTAGGATTCCGAAAGTATCTTGGCCAATCGTTTGGCCAAACTCCAGGGTCTGCTTATATTAAGGCGATGATAGAATATTATAACGACGTGCCTCCCCCTTAATTCCCACTTATCGACCTGAAACTTTCTGGTGCTGCTACCAACTCACGACGGGCGATACACTTGATGGGTAATAGATGTCGGCTTCTAAGCTGGCTCCATTGAACCAGAAGGGCTTCCTGGGGCACTTAGCTACTGCGAACTTCCGATGCACATGAATGGCCGTTTTATGCTCTTTCTGTTTGATACCGGACCTTTCGTTATCCCCCATATCTGCCTGTCTGCTCAGTGATACAGAAGCAGACAGGCGGCAGTCGCCTCATACCGGTCGCTCAATGACCTAGCGTTTTTTCCCGAAACCAGACAGAGTTCTAACCTCAACACGTCATCTCCTCTGTGGGTTCGGTCTTCTGAAGATAAGCACGTGTGAAATATTAACAGGCGATAAAATAAAGCGGCTTTATTGGTTTACAAATGATACGCGGTAATTAGATGGGCATCTACATTATCCTGGCATTGCGTAATCTGGTGCCTGAAAGGTTCTTTGGCGGCGTCCAAACCAAACAGCACGTGCTGGCCGTCCATATTCGGAATAGTCCAGAAGGTCAGGCCAGTCAGCATGGGGCCGTCGCAAGCGTAAAGTTTCATAATCTGTAGCGTACCAGCGGTTAATTACTGTTACACTTCGGGTAGGTAGTTGTTTGGTTTTCTTGTCGTTAAGAGGGAGTTTCAAAAATCTGGCATGCATCCATTCTGCGAAGTCTAGGGTTGTTAGGGTTGCTTTCATACGCTTTCCAGATGGTTCTGCAGTTGCGATTTCACCAAGCCATAACGAGCGTTCTCTAACGATATCAACAAGCTTATGGTGACGATCATTAAGCCGAGTATGTAGGTTATTACCTATGCCAATATATTGCATGGAGCGCTTACGCTCATGCTTGAGCTTTCCGATAGCAAGGTAAAGTCCATGACTATAATCATGACGCGCTCTACAACGTGCATATTCTAAGGTATTATACGGCCCATACCAGTTAATTGCTATCATTAGATGCTTTTTAGACATTTTTAATATCCATTCATCAAATTTTTCTCATCCTAATGGTAGCACTCTTTCGTGCCAATATCTGGCCTTTAGTCGTTTTGTCAGAAAGCTGATCTTCTGCTTGCCTCTTATTGCCCTCGGTCTGTTTTGTGGGGATGGAACAGACAGACGGCACTCGCCTCATTTGAGACACTTGGTAAAGCATTTTTCTTACCGCATAACGAACATGCGAGATTCACTCTTTCTCACGGCTGTGGTTCATCGACCATTTAGCCGCTTTTCAGGAAAAAATGATAAAATAGGCCTTTGAGGTAATCGCATCTTCATAGAAAATTCAAATATTAATGACCGCCAATTTCCATTTTTATTTCACCCAAGAGGCGTTGGTATTTTCTAAGATTATAGCTATCGCGGCTTCTGGATATCTGCGCTTGCTCTACAGCAAGCTTCAGATTCTCATATGCATCAGTAAGCCAGTCTTTGCTCTTTTGATCATCCATGAATTTCGCGTATTGTAATGCTTGATCACAGAACCGAAGTAAATGATACGAACGACGCGCATCATTCTTGATGCAGTCTTGTAGAACGGCCATGCTTTCACAGATTCCGTCAAGAGCGGTTAGGTCACCGGTATTGCGTTTAAGAACATCAATATTTGCCTCGAAGAGAATCCGGGCATGTGTGTTCCTTATAGAGAACACGCGACCCCGACTTTTGGAAAGCGCAGTATCAATCCAAGAGAAAGCATCTGTAAAACTTTTCATCTTGGACAGGTAGATTGCACCATGCTGATAGTCGTATGCATTATCGGTTATGGAAACTAGTCGTGTATAAAAACTCTTTCCGTCCTTGGCTATCGGGTAGGCCTTGTATGCGAACTCATTATCGTAACCATACCTTCTGAAAACTGGGTAATCGACAATGAGACGCGTTGACACCGAGCTGTGGAAGCGCTCAAACATCCGCCCAAAGGATCTAGGCTGACACTCCCGCAATGCGATACGGGAGAGAGCTGCCGATCTCACAGAAAAGTAGTCTTGATGCGGGTCATCCAAATCCACTTCGACTAAAAAGCTCTCGATGCGTTTTACGACATCATACACGTCATTGTATTGCTTATTCGGACCCGGAAGGAATGCATAGATCATATCGAACGATACGATCGTCCGACAAGAAGCGACATAACAGGCCATCATGTACACTTCGAACGCCTGCGGGTCCTTCGCTTCAAACTCGTTGAGCTTGGCACGAAAGCGCATGGTTAGGTTTTCGTCGAATACATGGCGGCGGAGCGCTTCAAACAGCCCTAATTCACCACTGTCCTTTTCAACCTCGTCCAGATCGTCAGAATTCCATCTTCGAATATTGGCTGGAATGGAGTCAATGATATCTTGGAGATCCTGTGGAAAGATCTCGGAACTTGAGTGTACATCGAGC
The DNA here is from genome assembly GCF_013155425.1 of Gluconacetobacter entanii. Lineage (NCBI taxonomy): Bacteria > Pseudomonadati > Pseudomonadota > Alphaproteobacteria > Acetobacterales > Acetobacteraceae > Gluconacetobacter > Gluconacetobacter entanii. Next base: position 13,647 of record NZ_JABJWD010000112.1, read on the forward strand.
TTGCCCTGCATAGATTTTAAGCTGACCGAGTCGAAGTAGATGCTTTGCTCTGCCGAGACGAGCTGCGCGCCAATAGTTTTCACCAGTCGCTCAACCGGATAACGCGAGTCGATCAGATTATCGACGAAGATAAGAGCCTTTGACGCTTCACCCGCGTGTTCCGCAATGATCTTATCGGCCTGAGGGTCAGATATTAGAGGTGGTCCCCATTTTTCGGACAGGGCAATAAGCTATAATCCGACCTGAGAGAGAACGGGTTTTATGGGCAAGGTTACGCGCAAGA
>NZ_JABJWD010000113.1:0-28290 GCF_013155425.1 Gluconacetobacter entanii
GACTTGCCCTCAGACAAGATCACGCTACCCAGACGTTCTTCTACTGTTCATGCTAAACGTTGTTTAGCGTACTTTCCACACGATGGCCTCTTTCTGGCAGGAAATACGGGTTTCCTGTATATTCCAGATAATCCGTCATATCTGGATCATGCTCCATGAAAGCGTTTCCAGCGATCTTTTCGAAGCGGCCGCCGTTGCACCTGTAGTCATCACCAGGCACCACAAGCCGCGTTTCGTCATCATGTCCGTGGAGCATTATGAAGCCCTGCTCAGAAAGCAGCAGGGCATCGAAGACGTTCCGGAGAAAGGGTCATCGTCATGAAGGACAGTCCCGACAGCAGCACCAATCCCGGAACACTGCCACAAAAGCGGCCCTGGCAGCTGCTCGTGGTCGGGGACGGGGGAACCCTGCTGACACAGCAGGATATCGAAGCCCTGACGCGCATCCTCGATCTCCTGCCGCATGTCGCCAGCCTCGACATCACCACCTCGGCCGGCTCCGCGCGCGTATCCCGAGATGTCCCAGGCAATTACATCCAGCAGGCAGACCAGATCCTGGCCGGGATGTTTACGCGCAATCCCGATGTGACGGGCATAACCTTTCCGGCCCCGCATGGCAGGGCCGCTCATACGGCGACACCCGATGATCCGCATGTGCTCCCTCATGACAGGGCGCTCACCGCAATCATGGATGCACGCCAGCGCGGAGAGATCACAGCCGATGAAATGATCGCCCAGATCCGGCAGGCAGGTGCCTGAGCATCCGCACCAGTGGTGCAATGGTGTATGAAGAACCACTACTTATGGGTAGGCGCGATGTCGGCCTTGGGTATGTCGATGGGTCGTCACAAGGGTAGCCGTAGGGTCGTGAAACGGTCGTTCCATCAATGCATCAGGGATAGTCGTAACCATTGCACTCTGCGTCACCTTCCTGTGGTGTGCGAGAGCGTCCCCCTTATTGCCCGGGTTCAGGCAGGGGAAGGGGATGATCGGTACCGAGGCTAGCCGCCCATGCCTTCACCGCTTCACCACTGATGAACAATCCGGCATCAGCCTCGACCAGTGCCCGGCGTGTCGCTTCGTCCTTCCAGGCTTCCCAGTCATCGCGATCGGTATGATCCGTCTTCATGTCCCGTTTCTCCTAGTCTGGACCTTCAGGCCAGTTTTGGCCTGCGTCCGCGTTTCTTCTCTGGCAGGCGCGTGACCTGAACTTCAGCTTCCGGTATGTGCGAAGGCTCCGGTGTCGCCTTGATGGTCCGCCCCAGTCCGCTTTCCTGTGCCAGGGTAGCCCGTTGTGCCGAATAGGATGGGGCGGTCATCGGATAGCTTTCCGGCAGGCCCCATTTTGCCCGGTATTGCTGGGGCGTCAGGCCATAGACGGTGTGAAGGTGACGCTTGAGCATCTTCATTTTTTTTCCGTCTTCCAGGCAGACAATGTAATCTGGAAAGACTGATTTCTTCACAGGTACGGCCGGCACCAGATCCGGTGTTTCGGTCGTCGCCTGTCCCAGACTTCCGAGCGCCTGAAACACCGTGGCGATGAGGCCGGGCAGGGTATCCGCCGGAACCGTGTGACTCCTGACATAGGCTGTGACAATCCGGGTCGTAAGCTCGCGCACTGTGTCAGCTCCGGATGATCGTGTCTCGTGGTCGGTCATGGTCACGTCTGCCTGTTGTCCTGTCCTGTTTCCGGTGCCTGTCGAAGACATGAAGCCCCGCACGTCTCCAGCGTGCTGTCAGGTCAACCGAAGCGGTATCATCGCTGCCCTGAAGCTGCCCTGCAATATCCAGGAAGGCTCCGAACAGGGTTGCGCGGTCGTCATCGGTCAGCCAGGGGATGTCGCGTAAGACACGGTTTCTAACCTGTCCGGCCTGCAAAACTCAGTTCAGGGCCCAGCAGCGCGATGTCGGGACGTTCTGATCCGTGCCTGGCACAGGCGCTGTCAGAACACAGATTACGGTCTGTCTTTGCCAGACCAGCGTGAAGAGGGCTCCTGAGCCGCCATAATCCGCTGTGGTCGTGATCAGATAGCCTTTGGTCAACAGGCTCGCCAGAGAATCCGGCACCGGCTTCAGTGCTGTCGGAACAGACAAGGCCGCATAGGGAGATTTAACGTCCGACTGAGGCAGCCAGTCTCCTCTGCCCTGGGCAAAGCCTGAAGCAGGCCGGAAGAGGATCGGCAGGACAACAAGGAGCAAAAACAGGTTTTGCATCATGATTTTTCCTGTCCGGGCTCTTTTCCAAAAGCGCACAGGAAAGCGTCGATATCGTCGCTCATCAGGAGGGGCATCCGTTCTCGTATCAATGCTTCAGGCCAGTCCCACCAGGCGACTGCAAGCAAACGCTCGATGGTCTTTTCGGGGAAGCGGTATTTGATGACACGGGCCGGGTTGCCGCCCACTATGGCGTAAGGCGGTACGTCTTTGGTCACCACGGCTGCGGTGGCGATGATCGCCCCGGATCCAATCGTCACTCCGGACATGATATTGGCCCGTGCGCCGATCCAGACGTCGTTGCCAATGACGATATCCCCCTTGGTGGAATGGTCATCGGTTGCATCTGCTGCTTCGGGCCAGAAATTGCACTGGTTCTTGAATGGATAGGTGGTGATCGTATCCGGGCGATGGTTGCCCAGGATCATCAGCACCTCGCGGGCAATCGAGCAATATTTCCCGATCTTCAGGCCGGCATATTCGGCTTCTATGATGATGGGAGAACCTTCGGCCCCATATGTATGGTCGCCGATGTCCCATCCCCACTCTGCGATCTCATGGGCAAGGGTGTAACGTAGGAGCAGAGAAAAGGCGTTCTTGCCGTAATACATGGCCCGGGTTCTCCCATTCTGGGTCAAGGTTTCGTTTGCATTCGATAGCGGACAGATCAGATAATCGTATTTCGCAGTCAGTCCTGTTCCCGGTCTGCATCGAAAGCATGAAGCCCCGCGCGTCTCCAGCGTGTTTTCAGGTCGCCTGAAGCGATATTTCTGCCCTCCCGAAGCTGCCCCGCAATATCCAGGAAGGCCCCGAACAGGGTAGCGCGGTCATCATCGGTCAGATCGACCAGTCCCGCCTTCTGGACCAGTCCGCCCAGCTCAATCAGATGATGGGTACGTTCCCGTCGCGCTTTCGCCCAGTCGCGCATGTCAGTGCGTGCCTTTCGTGCCTGATGGCGATGGATCAGGGCCGCGTGCTTCCTGATCCGCCTTTCAAGCGCCAGAAGCGCCGTCCTGATCGTTCCCGCTTCCTTTCCGGCTGCCCTTTTTTGCGCCAGCCTGAAAGAACGCCGTTCCCCGTTCGGTCCACCTCGCAACGGCTTCGGGTTTGCCGTCCGCCTGTTCGACAGCCGCCAGCAGCACACCGGCCAGCGTCTCGATCGACAGGGTATCGGCTCCCGTCGCCTCGACCAGTTCACCGAGCTGGAGGGTTCTTTGCGCCTTGAGCTGCTTCGCCTTTTCCTGAAGCGCCTTCAGTTCCGCATCAATGTCCCGTGGTTTGCGCATTTTCGATCCCCTATCCTGCTGGTCTGTGCCATACTCTATCACACACACGAGAACCGCGTCACTCATCCAGAGTAATCAATCCCTGTAGCGCAGTAAAATGTGAGTGCGCGCTTATACGTCACTTCGTGACGTGCGCTTAAGAGGTGTGATAGGATCGTGCTCATGGCGATCTATCACCTGCATGCAAAGGTCATCAGCCGCGCCACCGGCCGGAGCGCCGTGGCGGCGGCGGCCTATCGTGCAGCGTCCCGCCTGCATGATTTGCGGCTGGATCGCGACCATGACTTTTCCAACAAGAGCGGCGTGGTGCATTCCGAGATCCTGCTGCCCGATGGCGCGCCGGAACGGTTTCTCGATCGTGCGACCCTCTGGAACGAGGTTGAGGCGATCGAGAAGCGCAAGGATGCCCAGCTTGCCCGCGAAGTGGAGTTTTCAATCCCGCGCGAAATGAACCAGGCGCAGGGGATCGCGCTGGCACGGGATTTTGTGCGCGAGCAGTTCGTGGAACGCGGCATGGTGGCCGATCTCAATGTGCATTGGGATATTGGCGAAGACGGACAGGCGAAGCCCCATGCCCATGTAATGCTGTCCACACGACGGATCGAAGTCAGAACCGGAGAGGCTGTGCATGGAAGACGAGACGGAATCCCGCATCCTGAACGAAGCGGTAGGGGCGCATACGACTTCGCGCCGGATCCTGGACCTGATGGAGCAGAAAGGGGAGGACGATCCGCTCAAGCTCATGATCCGTCTATTGACGGAAATCAGAGAGACACAGCGTGGCATCCTGCTGAAGCTCTCGACGCTGGAAAAGCGCTTGCAGCGGCTGGAAGAACGGCGCGACTGATTGCGGCGGCACGGCTGCGGCATGAAGGTCTGGGGCTGGCGCAGAATCAGCCTTCCATCGGGTTCGGTGCGAAAGAGCGTTTGTGGAATGACAAGGACCTGCTGCTGACATGGCGGGAGCGGTGGGCGTCGCTTGCCAATGAACGTCTGGCCGAGCTGGATCTGGATGTGCGGATCGATCATCGGTCGTTCGCGGCACAGGGGATTGACCTTGAGCCGCAGAACAAGATCGGTCCGGCCGGGATGCGTCGGGAAGAGCGGGGCGAGGATGCGGAGCGGGTTGCTGACCATCTGGAGATCGCGCGGCGCAATGGCGAGAAGTTGCTGTCGGAACCGCATATGGCGCTGGAGGCGCTGACGCGACAGCAGAGCACATTTACCCGGCAGGATCTGGCGCGGTTCGTGGACCGGCAGACGGCGGATGCGGAACAGTTCCGTGCGGTCATGGTTCGGGTGGAGGCGTGTCCGGAGCTGGTTGCCCTCGGGAAAGACGGACAGGGGCGGGAGCGGTTCTCCACGCGCGCGATGATCGGGGTCGAGCAGCGGCTGGAAGAAGCGTCGCTGGCGATGGGGCAGTCCCAGGGGCATGCGGTGGCGTTGCCGGTGCGTCGGGCGGCGATGCAGCATTCTGGTCTTGGGGATGAGCAGGCGCTGGCGGTGGGTGAGGTCACGAAGTCCCGCGACCTGTCCGTGGTGGTCGGGTATGCCGGGACGGGGAAGAGCACCATGCTGGGTGTCGCCCGCGCGGCATGGGAAGAGGCCGGGTATCGGGTGCGCGGGGCGGCGCTGTCTGGGATTGCGGCGGAAGGTCTGGAAGCGGGGTCGGGGATCGAGAGCCGGACGCTGGCCTCCCTGGAACGTGCGTGGGAACGCGGGTTCGACCTGCTGGAGCGCGGGGACGTGCTGGTGGTGGACGAGGCCGGCATGGTGGGGTCACGCCAGATGGAGCGGGTGCTGTCAGCCGCGCGCGGTGCCGGGGCCAAGGTGGTGCTGGTGGGTGATCCCGAGCAGTTGCAGGCGATCGAGGCTGGTGGCGCGTTCCGGGCGGTGGCCGAGCGGGTCGGGTCGGTAGAAATCACCACCGTACGCCGGCAGCGTGAAGACTGGCAGCAGGATGCCACGAAGGAGCTGGCGACCGGGCGGACGGGTGAGGCACTGGGGCGGTATGAGGCGGCTGGCCTTGTACGCGGGCATGAGACCCTGGAAGAGGCTCGTGCCGGTGTTGTGGCCGGGTGGGATGAAGCCCGTCAGGCCGCGCCAGAGGACAGCCAGATCATGCTGGCGCACCGGCGTGTCGATGTGCGGGCGCTGAACGAGGCGGCGCGCGAGATCCGCAGGGACGCGGGTGAGCTGGGTGACGACGTGCTGGTACCGACCGCGCAAGGCGAGCGGGTGTTCGCGGACGGGGAGCGTATCTACTTCCTGCGCAATGACCGGGCGCTGGGGGTAAAGAACGGCACGCTAGGCACGGTGCGGGGTATTACGGGGTCGGTCGAGGCCGGGGATCTCGTGCTGTCGGTGCAGCTTGATGGGCCGGATGGGACCGGGCGTGGCCGGGTCGTGTCCGTGTCGGTGGCGGATTATGACGCGCTGGATCATGGCTATGCGGCCACCATCCACAAATCGCAGGGTGTGACGGTGGAGCGGGCGCATGTGCTGGCGACGGGCAGCATGGACCGGCACGGGGCGTATGTGGCGCTGTCGCGGCATCGGGAGAGCGTCAGTATCCATTGGGGCCGGGATGACGTGGGCGACCGGGACGGGCTGGTGAAGCGGCTGTCGCGCGAGCGGCTGAAGGATACCACGCTGGATTACCCGCAGGGTCGGGAGAAGGATGCCGGGTTTGCGTTGCGGCGGGGGCTGTCTGTTCCCGAGAGCGAGATTGTGGTGGGGTGTGAGAAAGCTGCCTCTGGCCCCCCGAAGGACCGGCAGGCCGAAGCGGTCCGTAAATCAGATCCGGCACCGGCACAGCAGAAACGCGGGATATTCGACGGGCTGGACCTGTCCGTGCGGCTGGGTCGTCGGACGGCGGAAAAAGACGTGTCGGCCGGGATGGATGCCGGGGCCGGGAAGGGTGGGGTTGAGCGTGAGGCTCCCGCCTCGCCCTTTGCTGGTTTGAGGCTGCCCCGTGTGCAGCGTGAGCAGGTGCCGGCCGGGCTGGACGGGTTTGTACCGGGGAGTGATCCGCTCCACCAGGCGGTGGAGCAGTATGCGCGAGCGGTGCGGGATATCGGGCGCATGGTGGAGCAGGACCTGCCGGTGCTGGAGCACCAGAAGAAGGCATGGCTTGACGCCAGCACGGCCTTGGAAGGGCTACGGCCAGGGGCGGTGATCGCTCTGGAAACCGCCGTGAAGCATGAGCCGGAGATCCGGCAGGCCCTGTACGGGCTGGAAGGGCCGGCACGGGCGCGCAGGCTGGTCGAGGGGCTGGAACATGAGGACAAGGTGCGGACAAGTCCAGAACTGCGGGCGGCGCGATTTGTGAAGACCTGGGACGGGCTGAGCCGCGAGCAGCAAAGTGTGGCGCTTAAGGAGCTGAAGCGGGACGCGCAGCTTGAGTCCCTCCTGCGGCAGAAGGGGCATGAAGTGGGCGTCCGGAAGGGATCGACGCTCGATCAGGGATTGCAGCCGCAGCGCACGCGCTCGCTGTCGCGCTCCAGGGGGCGGGATATGGATATGGGGATGTAAAACAGGAGACGTACAGAAAACTGTACGTTATAATGGTCATGGAGGACCGATCATGACCTGTGTTTCCTATACCGACCTGCGCCAGAACCTGGCGCATTATCTGGACGAAGCCGTGAACAGCCGCGCGCCGATTGTCGTGACGCGTAAGACCGGGAAAGGCAGTGTCGTGCTGATGTCGGAAGAAGAATTCTCCGGCTGGCAGGAGACCGTGCATCTCCTGAGCAGCCCACGCAACGCGGAGAGGCTGTTGGGGAGCATTCGTGACATCGAGCATGGGGTGGCGACCGAGCGTGATCTTCTGGAGCCGCAGGGTGAGCCGTCGGCGTGAAGGTCATTTTTCATGAAAATGGCTGGGCGGATTATCTTTCCTGGTTCCAGTCAGATCATGCTGTTCTTGGGAAGGTTAATGCCCTGATCGAGGATGTAAGGCGGCATCCGTTTCAGGGGCTGGGCAAACCGGAACCACTGAAGGGGCAGCTTTCCGGGTGGTGGTCCCGACGGATTACGGGAGAACATCGTCTGGTCTACCGGGTTCAGGGTCGCGCGGGAGAGGATCAGCGGATCGAGATTGCCCAGTGCCGGTTTCATTACTGAAGGAGAGGCATCATGAGCGAGACGGATCCGGCAGCCCGTGCCTTTGAGGATCTGTGCGCCGAAATGACGGTGCTCCGGCGCAGCGTGGAAGCCCTGCCGCAGGCATGGCGGGACAACCGGCCGCCAGACTATACGCCGGACCTGGCCAGACTGGTCAAAGCCCTGAACGACGTGGGCGCGCGCATGAAGGCGATCGAGGCCTGCCCGACGCTGAAGATGACGCCGCAGGCCTATGGCCAGGGGGTGCGACAGGCGGGGCTTTCCGTCAGTCAGGATATACAGGCCGCCTTTCATACCGCGATCCGTGCGGTTCAGGCGGAGCGGCAGCAGTTGACCGACATTGTCGGGCAGGCACGCACCCGGGACCGGCAAAGCTGGTGGGTGCTGAAGGTCGGGCTGGCCTGTCTGGTTGCAGGGATCGGGTTATCTCCTGTTCTGGCGTATCTCCTGCCGTCGTCACTGGGGACGCGGGTAGCCTCCTTTATCGTGGGCGGACAGGATCGGTGGGAGTCCGGGGTGCAGATGATGGAGGCCGACAATCCCGAAAGCCTGCGGCGCATAGTCCGGGCCAACCGGCTTGTAGACGCCAGTCAGGACCGGATCGCCTCCTGCCAGAAAACGGCCAACGAGACGAAGGTGGACCAGCCCTGCGTCCTGACCATCCGGCCGGATGGGTCGTAGGACGAACGTGGCCCTGACGGCCTTCCCAGCCACGACCTATAGACATACCCGGAACCGATATTACGCCTACCCATAAATACCTGGTCTTCATACACCATTGCACCGTTGGTGCTGGCACGCGGAAACAGGAGCTGGAAAACCCTACCCCCTTAAGCCAGAACTCGGGCTACTTGCCCGCCTGATCATCAAGAGTGACCTCGCCTTTGTCGAGGCGGGAGCTATGGTGGAAATTGGGTCCCGGATGGAACATGTCTTCAGTGAGGTGATGACGTACCTGCCAGAGTTTTCTCTGGCCTGAATGGGCCGGGTGGATCCAGAAGATCTGCGGGCGCTACGTGTTAACAAAACCGGATTTTGTTAACACGTTCTTCTGACGTGTCAGCGAAAACGCAGATTGCGATCACGTCGGGATAGTGGGGTGATGCCTGTCCGGTGGGTATGAAAGGAACACGGCGAGAAGGCGCGGCCACGAACTGCACTAATCGCGATGGTGCAAAATATATTCAGTTGACAGGGTCAGGCTCCCTGCCCATGATGCCTTCATGACCAACGCCATTCATGTCCAGAAAATATCGGTTTCTGCGCTCTGCACCGTTTCGACAGGATGGTCGTTCAGGGGGCGGATTGATCCGGCCGAAGGGGCCGGGACAGTCGTCGTGCAGATGCGCGATATCTCGCCTTCCGGTGTCGATTGGGCGTCGTGTGTGCGGACCGAGGTGTCGGGCCGTCGTGAACCCGACTGGCTGCGTCCGGGCGATATCCTCTTTCCGGCCCGTGGCAATGTGTCACAGGCCGTTCTGGTCGATGGGCGCATCGGCAGCCTTCAGGCGGTGGCAGCCCCCCATTTCTTTGTGCTGCGCGTGACGCGGTCCGACGTGCTGCCCGCCTGGCTGGTCTGGTGGCTCAATCAGGAACCGGCCCAGCGGCATCTGGAGCAGAATGCCCAGAGTTCCACCCTGGTGCGCAACATTGCCCGTCCAGCGCTGGAGAGCGTGCCGGTAGCACTGCCACCCCTTCCCCGACAGGAACAGATCATCGGGCTGGCCCGCGCCATGCAGCGCGAGGATGCGCTGCTGCACCGCCTGCGCCAGACCAGCCAGCAGATCATGACCGGGCTTGCCAGAGACCTTCTGGCGGGCTGACGTTTTTTCTTACGTTTTGAAACAGGATCTGAGTTCGTGACCGAGCAGATTTCACAAGACACGATTAACAAGGCGCTGTGGAGCGCCTGCGATACCTTCCGTGGCACCGTCAGCCCCGACACGTACCGGGATTACGTGCTGACCATGCTGTTCCTGAAATACATCTCCGATGTGTGGCAGGACCATTATGACGGCTACAAAAAACAGTATGGCGACAATCCGGACCTGATCGAAGCCATGATGGCGCAGGAACGTTTCGTGCTGCCCAGGGGGGCGGATTTCTATACCCTCTACAAAGAGCGCAACGCCCCCGGCAATGGCGAGCGGATCGACAAGGCCCTGCACGCCATTGAGGAAGCCAACGGCACCAAACTGAAGGACGCAGGCAAGAGCGTCTTCCAGGACATCAGCTTCAACTCTGACCGGCTGGGGGACGAGAAGCAGAAGAACACCATCCTGCGCCATCTGCTGGAGGACTTCCACAAGCCGGACCTGAACCTGCGCCCTTCGCGCGTGGGCAATCTGGACGTGATCGGCAATGGCTACGAGTTCCTGATCAAGAACTTCGCCGCCAGTGGCGGGCAGAAGGCGGGGGAGTTCTACACCCCGCCGGAAGTCAGTGAACTGCTGGCCCGTATCCTGAGCCCGAAACCGGGCGAGACCATCTGCGATCCGGCCTGTGGCTCGGCGTCCCTGCTGATGAAATGCGGGCGGCAGGTGACGCAGAACCACGAGGGCAGCCGGGATTATGCCCTGTATGGGCAGGAAGCCATTGGCTCGACCTGGTCCTTCGCCAAGATGAACATGTTCCTGCATGGCGAGGACAACCATCGCATTGAATGGGGCGACACCATCCGCAACCCCAAGCTGCTGGATGACAAGAACCATCTGATGCGCTTTGACGTGGTGACGGCCAACCCGCCCTTCAGTCTCGATAAATGGGGCCATGAAGACGCGGCGGAAGATGTGCATCACCGCTTTGCCCGTGGCGTGCCGCCCAAGACCAAGGGCGATTACGCCTTTATTCTGCACATGATCAGCACCCTGAAAGACCGCACCGGCCGCATGGGCGTAGTCGTGCCGCACGGCGTGCTGTTCCGGGGGAGTTCGGAAGGCAAAATTCGTCAGAAGCTGATTGAGGAAAACCTGCTGGATGCGGTGATTGGCCTGCCGGAAAAGCTGTTCTTCGGCACGGGGATTCCGGCGGCCATCCTGATCTTCCGGAAGGACCGCAAGACGAAGGACGTGCTGTTCATTGACGCCAGCCGTGAGTTCAGGGCGGGCAAGAACCAGAATGTGCTGACCGAAGAGAACATCTCAAAAATCGTGGACACCTACCGCGCCCGCAGGGACGTGGATAAATACGCCCATCTCGCCACGCCGGACGAAATCAGGGAAAATGACTACAACCTGAATATTCCGCGTTATGTCGATACGTTTGAGGAAGAAGCGGAAATCGACCTGAACGCCGTGCGGAAAGAGCGGGCGGAGATCAAGGCGGAACTGGCAAAGCTGGAAGCGCAGATGGATGCTTACCTGAAGGAGCTGGGTTATGCTTCCTGAGGGGTGGAAACGTACAACCTTTGAAGGTCATATTGATCTTTTAAGCGGAAATCCTTTTAAAAGTGCGGAATACAGCAACGATCCAACTGATATTAGACTCTTGCGGGGAGACAATATTGAACCGGGCAAACTACGTTGGCGTGACGCAAAATTCTGGCCGACTGATAGAATTCATAATCTAACACGCTATTCGCTCCAACAAGGCGACTTCGTTATCGCCATGGATCGAACGTGGGTCACTTCAGGCCTTAAGGTCGCAGAAGTAAAAAGTGCTGACCTTCCCTGCCTGTTGGTCCAACGCGTTTCACGAATTCGAGCTCTCCCTACTCTTTGTCAGAGCCTGCTCAAACAGTATTTTTCAGGATATTCATTCGAAAATTATGTGAAATCTGTCGAAACAGAAACTGCAGTGCCTCATATAAGCGCGCAGCAAATAAAAGATTTTCCTTTTCTCCTCCCTCCTCTCCCCGAACAGAAGAAGATCGCGGCGATCCTCTCGACGTGGGATCGTGCGATTGAGGGTTTGGGCCAGCTTCTGGCCAACAGCCAGCAGCAGAAAAAAGCCCTCATGCAGCAACTCCTCACAGGCAAAAAACGCCTGCCGGGGTTCACAGGGGAGTGGAAAAATATTGCTCTTGGAGAATTGGAAAAAAAGGGGTTTTTAGAACTAGGTAGAGGCAATGTTATATCTAAAAAAGATATTGCGGCTCATCCCGGACAAAACCCCATATATTCGTCATCTGTTAAAAATTGTGGCCTTATGGGAACGTATGGGCATTATATGTTCGATGAAGAATTAATTTCTTGGTCGGTAGATGGTGGTGGACATTTTTTTCATCGTAAAAAGCACAAATTCTCTATCACAAATGTATCTGGATACATGCGCGTCGATCAGAAGAATTTGAACTATAAATTTTTATGCTCTCAGCTCCAATTCCTGCATGAAAAACTTCATTTCGACTATCAAACAAAGGCACATCCAAGTGTTATCCGTGATCTGTATATTTTAAATATTCCTACACTCCCCGAACAACGGGCCATCGCTGCTGTCCTGACCACAGCGGACGAAGAAATCACAGCGATTGAATCCGACCTTTCGCGTCTGCGTCAGGAGAAGAAAGCCCTGATGCAGCAGCTTCTCACGGGCAAGCGCCGCGTGAGGGTCAATTAAGATATTTCAGCTTGCAGGATATTTGACACCATGGCTCCCGCCCCGAAATTTCAGGAAGAATACAGCGCCAAACTTCCGGCCCTGGCTCTGCTCAGCACGCTTGGCTGGCGGTTTCTGCCGCCATCCGAGGCGCTGGCATTGCGGGGCGGCAGGCAGGACGCCGTGGTGCTGGACACGCTCCTGCGGGCGGAACTGAAAAAGCGGCGCTTTACCTTTGAAGGCGAGGCGCACGCCCTGTCCGATCAGGCCATCGACATACTGGTCTCTCACGTCACGCACCCGGACTTTGTCTCCGGCCTGCGGGACGCCAATGAGAAAATGACCACGCATCTGCTGTTCGGCATTGCGGTTAAGGAATTTATCAACGGACGTCAGGCCAACCCGACCATCGCGCTGATCGACTGGCAGAACCCGGAAAACAACAGCTTTACCTTCACCGAGGAATTCAGCGTCCTGCGCACGGATCTGACACAGACCCGCAGGCCGGACATCGTCTGCTTCGTTAACGGCATTCCGCTGGCGGTAATCGAGGCCAAGCGGCCCGATGGCCAGCCGGGCAAAGGCCCGACCGTGGAGGCCGGGATTTCCCAGAGCATCCGCAACCAGAACAAGGATGAAATCCCCCAGCTTTTTGCCTACAGCCAGCTTCTGCTCTCCATCACAGGGCATGACGGGCGCTATGGCACCTGTGGCACCCCCAAAAAGTTCTGGGCCAGCTGGAAGGAAGAGGACATCCCCGAAAGCCGGATGGAGGCGCTCAAGAATACGCCGCTTTCGGCTGACCAGAAAGATGCGCTGTTTGCCGAGCGCAAGGCGTCGGACCGGGCGTGGTTCGAGGACTGGGCCTCCCGCCCGCTGCATGTCACGGATCAGGATCGGCTGCTGATCGGCCTGCTCTCGCCCCAGCGCCTGCTGGAGATGGCGCGGTTCTTCACGCTGGTCGACCGCAAGGCGGGCAAGATCGTCGCCCGCTATCAGCAGGTCTTTGGCATCAAGCGCCTGCTGGAGCGCATCAAGACCCGTCGCAGCGATGGCGGGCGTGAAGGCGGCGTGGTCTGGCACACCACGGGTTCGGGCAAGTCCTTCACCATGGTGTTCCTCAGCCGGGCGCTGATTCTGGATGAAGACCTCAAACAGTGCCGCATTCTGGTGGTGACCGACCGCAAGGATCTGGAACGCCAGTTGAGCACCACCTTCTCCACCGGCGGCGAACTGGCGGACAGGAAGGACAGGGAAGAGGCGCTGGCCACCTCAGGCCGCCGCCTGGCGCAGCAGATCGGGCATGGGCAGGAACGCATCATCTTCTCGCTGATCAACAAGTTCCACACCGCCACTGGCTATCCCGAATGCCATAACGACAGCGCGGACATCATCGTGCTGGTGGATGAAGGTCATCGCAGTCAGGGCGGTGAGAACCATGCCCGCATGAAGCATGCTCTGCCCCATGCCGCCTTTATCGCCTTTACCGGCACGCCGCTGCTCAAGGGGAGTGAGACGACAAGCCGGTTCGGCAAAATCATCCACTCCTACACCATGCAGCAGGCCGTCGCGGACGGGACTGTGACGCCCCTGCTCTATGAAGAGCGCAAGCCGGATCTGGATGTGAATGACCGGGCCATTGATGCGTGGTTCGAGCGCATCACACAGGGGCTGACGGAAGAGCAGGTCACGGACCTCAAGAAGCGCTTCGCCCGCGCCAATCAGGTCTACAAGGCCGATGACCGCATCCGGCTGATCGCCATGGATCTGGCCACCCATTTTGACAGCAACATCGACAGCGGCCTCAAGGGCATGCTGGCCTGTGACAGCAAGCTCTCCGCCATCCGCTACAAGCAGTATCTGGACGAGGTCGGCCTGTTCGAAAGCGCCATCGTCATGAGCCCGCCCGATACGCGTGAAGGCCATACGGAAGTGGATGAACGCAGGCAGCCCGAAATCCAGGCCTGGTGGAAGGACAATGTCGGCAGCCAGAGCGAGGATGACTACACGCGCGGGGTCATCGAGCGCTTCGAGAATGACCCGGACCTCAGGCTGATCATCGTGGTCGACAAGCTGCTGACCGGGTTTGATGAGCCGAAGAACGCGGTGCTCTATATCGACAAGCCGCTCAAGCAGCACAATCTGCTTCAGGCCATTGCGCGGGTGAACCGGCTACATGACCAGAAGAAGCACGGGCTGCTGATCGACTATCGCGGCATTCTGGCGGAACTGGACACCACACTGGCCAAATACGACGAACTGGCGGCCGAGAATGTCGGCGGGTATGACCCCAGGGACATTGCCGGGCTGTATAGCCAGATGAGCACGGAATACCGCGAACTCCCGGCCCTGCACAAAGCCTTGTGGGCCATTTTTGACGGCGTGAAGAACAGGAGCGATCTCCAGCAGCTTCGGTCCGTGCTCATGCCGCGTATGGTGGAGGAACACGGCCAGATGGTGGACGTGAACCTCAAGCGCCGGGATGATTTCTATGAGGCGCTGACGAAGTTTGCCGCCTGCCTGAAAGTGGCCCTGCAATCCGTGGCGTTCTTTGAAGACACCAGCTTCACGGAAAAGGACCGGGCCACCTACAAGGAGACACTGAAGCAGCTGACCAACCTGCGTCAGATGGTGTTGCAGGATACAGGCGAGACGGTGGACTTCGACCAGTATGCCGAGCAGGTGAAAAAGCTGCTCGACCGGCATGTGGCGGGCGTGAAGGTGCATGAATCCGAAGGCCTGTATGCCGTCGGCAGGATGGGCCAGAAGCCGGACGACAACGAACCTGCAAACTGGAGCGAGGAGAAAACCCGCAATGAGACGGACCTGATCCGCACCCGTGTGACGAAGATGATCGACCACGAGATGCAGAATGATCCCTATGCGAAGGAGGCGTTCTCGGCCCTTTTGCGCAAGGTGATCGAGGAGGCGGAAAGCCTGTTCGACCATCCGCTCAAGCAGTTCATGCTGTTCCAGGAGTTTGAGGAACAGGTGGCCCAGCGCAGGCTGGAGAATATCCCCTCTGTTTTTGACGGGCACCGGCATGCCCAGGCCTATTATGGCGTGTTCCTCAAAACACTCGCTGCCATCTTCAACCACAAACAGACAGACGCCGAGAACCAGCGTTGGATTGATCTGGCGTTCGAGATTGACCAGATCGTGGACAAGGCCGTGCGGGAGAACTCGCTCAGCCGCCCGGATATGGAAAAGGCGGTCAGGAAGGAGCTACTGCCGCTTCTGTTCAGCGCGGGCCAGAAAGCGGGCTTTGGCGTGGACAGGGCGCAGGAGATCATCGAGCAGGTCATTCAGATCATGCGGGCCGGGCCTGCTGATCCGCCGCGTGGCTGAGTATGGGCGACGGGACACACCGCATTCTGACCTATGGCGGTGAGCAGATCCGCGTGAACCTGATCCCCCGTGCGCGTCCTGGCACGACGCTGCGGATCAGGGTGCATCCTGACCTGAATGTGGAGGCTTGTGTACCAGATGGCACGACAGGGGCTGATCTGGACAAAGCGCTACACCAGAAAACCCGCTGGATCTGGCAGAAGCTGCGGGACTTCCGGGCGGTGCAGGAACATGCCACGCCGCGTGCCTATGTCAGCGGGGAAAGTCATTTCTATCTGGGACGGCGGCACCTGCTGAAGGTGCATCATCAGCCTGAGGCTCCAGAGACCGTGCGGATGCTGCGGGGGCGGCTGGAGGTTTGCGTGCAGGAACGCAGCGCCTTACGGATAAAAAAGCTGCTGGACCTGTGGTATTTTACGCGGGCGCAGGAGGTCTTCTGCCATCGCCTGTCTGCCCTTCTCCCCACAACGCTGTGGGTGACAACGCCCCCAGCCCTGAAGCTTCAGGTGATGCAGACCCAGTGGGGCAACTGTTCACCGGGTGGTGCCATCACGCTGAACCCGCATCTGGTCAAAGCGCCACGCGATTGCATTGATTACGTCATCCTGCACGAACTGTGCCACCTGAAGGAGCACAATCATGGCCCGGCCTTCTGGTCCCTTCTGGAACGCGTCATGCCGGACTGGGAGCGTCATAAGGCACGGCTGGACGGGATGGCGGAAATGATGCTGCAAAAATAGCGCTCTTTGGCCGCAATGGGGGGATATGCGGAAGGTCAGCGTAGGGATTCCCAATGTCGAAAGCTGTCACGCCTTGCGTAGCGGCAATGACATAAATTGACTTGCTTCAAGGCCTGTACGTTTGTATATACCATTCGTATATACAATTTGAGGGTGTCATGCTGAGCCGCACAACTCTGTTCCTGTCCAATCGATCTCAAGCTGTGCGTCTTCCCAAGGCTGTTGCATTTGAGGATAGCTTGCGAGAGGTCATAATCATTCCCGATGGTGCGCGCCGCATTATCGCGCCAGCTAACGCTGCGTGGGACGATTTCTTCGCAGCCCCGGGCGTAGATCTGGGACCACGACACCAACCGGAAATGCAGGAACGCGAGAGCTTCTGATGTTGCGTTACCTCCTTGATACCAATTTTTGCATACGGGTATTGCGAGATCGCCCTGCTGGCCTGCGGGAGAAATTCAACGCCAATGCAGAAGCGCTCTGCATATCTGACGTTGTGCTGTATGAACTTTTGTATGGTGCTGAAAAATCACAGGATCCCGCCAGGACCCGCCGGGCAGTGGAGCTTTTCGCGCAACGCCTTACCGTTCTTCCATTCGATGATGAGGCGGCGGCCCATACAGCTGAAATACGTGCCGATCTGGAGAGCCGTGGATGTGTCATTGGCCCTTATGATCTGATGATCGCCGGGCAAGCGCGAAGCAAAGGTCTCCTTGTCATAACAGGAAACCTTCGAGAGTTCACCAGAGTGGAAGGATTACGGTCTGAAGACTGGATCTAGTTTGGGGAAGGAGCGGTCTGTCCTCTTTGGAGAAAAATCAGGGCGAACCAGACCTCGTAAACACTTTGGGTTGCGGATTGGACAGATACACCGTATCTACTAAGTAGATACATGGAGACAGCCTCATGCATGGAACAGTACGCAAGTGGGGCAATAGCGCCGCCATTCGTCTGCCGACGAGCATTCTTGAAGCCGTCCAGCTTCAGATCGACCAGCCTGTCGATGTTCGAGAGGAAGACGGGCGGATTATCATCCAGCCTCTTCGCCGGGAAAGGGTGTCTCTGGAGAGCCTGACAGCAGCAATTACAGATGAAAACCGTCATGGGGAGATGGAGTTTGGGCCCTCGACCGGCGGTGAGGTCTGGTGACGCCAGAATGGGTGCCGGATTGCGGGGATATCGTATGGTTGGAGTTTGATCCCCAGGCAGGTCGTGAGCAGGCCGGCCACCGGCCAGCCGTCGTACTATCTCCTGCCTCCTACAACACAAAGTCAGGATTGATAGTCTGCTGTCCGACGACTACGCGCATCAAAGGCTACCCGTTCGAAGTTCCGCTCGACGGTCAGCCTGCGAGCGTTGTGCTGTCTGATCAGGTCAGAAGCCTCGACTGGCGAGCGCGCCGAGCAAAAATGAAGGGCAAGGTTACAGGGGGCGAGCTGGAAGCCGTCCGCGAGAAGGTGCGTCTCCTGGTCGGGTAGGGGAAGAAAGCAGACAGGCGGTAGTCGCCTCGTCTCGGACATCCAGACGACCGATTTATATTCCGAAAGCGGACGTGCTAACTCAGTTCTTTCTGTAATTATATGCTGAAGGCGGTCCGATTTTTCGAAAGCTATGAGCACTTGACACTTGGCGTTAAAACGCTAAATAAACTGGTAGTCTCATCCACCATGCGTGGAAGGAGCAACGGGGTCGCCTTTGGGCGGCCCTTGCCATTTATAAGTTCCAGTATTCCGCATGCTGCTCTGCGAACGTCTGAGCTCGGTGTGAGTTTACCTCATAAGTTGTCCAGAACATCCAATAAGTCTCACGCTCCTCAAGAATTACGGCATAATACTTACTTTTAATCCAGATGATTATGCGCTTCGGTTTATTCGGAGAGCGCCACCATACGATGTCGCCAGCACTACCATCGTCCCTGATAGTCGCTATCATGTGCGCGGGCCAGGTAATGCGCTCGCATCGTCTTAAGTCTGGGATACGGTCGGCTTCCAATCCGGAGGCGACCCCTTCTGATACAGCATGCCAAAACGCGTATCCTTTTCCATCGGTGGCAGGCGCATGTTTGAAGCTGAGTGGCTTACTAAAAACATTAAGTTTAGCTCTTACAAGTTCAGAAATATAAGAAGAATATACCGCGTTGATATATGCAGCCCAGTCTCCATTATAATCTTCAAGCAGGATCAGGTCGGGGTAGCTCATTGCGGGCCTCGCGCAGCACCCCAATAGAAAAGATTAATCTTCTGCTCTGACAGGTAGGATGTGCTACTCAAATCGCGTGGATGTGAGCGACGATACGTAGCCAGCGTGTCAATTAGCTTCAGCTTGGTTGAACTTCCAACTTCGCCTCTGTTGTAATAGGAAATAGCACCAAGAAGAAGATCGCACAGTTGGATGATTTCTGACTCGTGGGAGCGGATCTGCTCTACACGATTAAGAATCTTGCAATCCTGATCTTTAAGGGAGTTACAAAGATATTTGTGTAATTTCTTAACCTTTGGCCCCCCTCTCGTATCCTTTATATCCAAATAGATTTTATAAAAATTCTTGTTGTTTTCAAGAATTCGAATTAGTAATGTATAATATAGCTTATAGTAAAATTCGTCGTGCGACTGATTAAAAGCGCTGTGATCAAGCGAATCCTTGTTCGGTACTACCACGGCCCTGAAATGAAGTCGTTCGTCAGTCAAAAATAATCGTACGAGTTCTTCATAAAATTCAGCCTTCGCGGGCCCAACCTTCGACCATTTTACCTCGAACCCATGGGAGGTGGAGTCTGGAGCCTTTAGCCCATATTGCCGCTTAAGTACCCGCACTGCTTCCGAGATCGGGCGCACTGCCTCCGTTGGACACCAGACAGCGCCCAACAGCATAATTTTGTGCCCGTCATGTTCAAGGTGACAGGATTCGTCGCAAAAGATACTAATGTCCACGTCCACTCACTCGTAATTGTCCGCGCATCTTGTAAGCAGGAAAGCCAAGAAGCGTGAGAATGGACCAATGTCATATTTTCGACAACTGCATTGAACCCTATTTACCTGCGCAATCATCTTCAAAAATGCACTTTATCGTATATTGGTGGCCTTGACCCAAAAGCGGACAATCTCCTCCCCCCCCCGCCAGACAAGCCGCTATTCCGCCACGCCAGTATTCTGGCCTTATTCAGTTCAGGCTACCGTGGGAATTTGTCGATGGTCCACCGTTGAAACGGCATAATCGTTAGGGGATATGACCTTGGAGTGATATCCTTGGGAGCGTTTTTTTGGGTACGTTTAGGGACGAAATGAAGGTCAGTGGTAAGATGTTTGAGCCGCCTCCGAAGGGCACCGATACCGCAGCCGGGCATATTGGGCGACGGCTTCGCGAAATCCGCAAGCTAGCAGGGCTGACGCAGGCGCAGCTAGCGGAGCGCCTAAACATCGGCCAGTCTGCCGTGACGGGAATGGAGCGGCGCAAGGACATCCACGTGTCGACGTTACGCGACTATCTTGCGGCGATGGGGGCCACATTGCGGATTCATGCGCGGTTCGACGATGCCGATGCCATGATCAACAATCTGCGAGAGGCCGATTTCCGCTTTGAGCAGATTGACGAGAACCAGTTTCTGCTACCTATTTTCGGCGAAGATCGGCTTCCGCCGCACCGCGATGTCGTCTTCAGCATCAAGCCTGAATATAGCCGTAAAATAGTAACCGGAGAAAAGACGATCGAGCTCCGGCGACGGTTTCCCATGTCGGTTCCTGCAGGAACGACTGCGCTGATATATGAGACTAGCCCGACGCGCGCATTGTCTGGCATCGCCGAGATCGGCGAAGTGCATCGACGTTCGCCTGAGGAGATCTGGAGGAGCTTTAGCGACCAAGCCTGCATCGCTCGAAAGGATTTTGACACCTATTTCGATGGGGTTGATCGCGCGTTCGCCATCGAGCTTCGCCATGGCCGCTCTCTTCCACGGCCTCTCGAACTCAGCGAGCTTCGCGAGCGATTTAGCTTCGAACCACCACAATCCTTCCTCTACGCGACGCCGAAAATGCGAGAAGCACTCCTACATGAGCGCGCCAAGATATCTAATTGATACCAACGTCTTCATAGGCCTAGAAGATCATGCCGAGGTGGCACCGGTCTTTTCGTCCCTATTGCAGCTTGCCTCCCGTCATTCGGTCGGCGTGTTTGTGCATGAAGCCGCCATCGACGACATTCGCCGAGATAAGAACGAGGAACGTCGGCGCGTCTCGCTGAGCAAAATTAAAAAATTTCCCGTCATCAAGAAGACTACGGGCATCGATCAAGCGGCGCTTGAAGTGAGATTCGGACGGATACGCAAGCCGAACGATCTCGTCGATGCTACCTTACTCCATGCCCTCGATATGGGGGTGGTCGATTTCCTCGTCACCGAAGATCAAGGCCTGCACGAACGGGCAGAACGAGTCTCACCGACCTTCGGTGCCCGCGTCCTCTACGTCGCGGATGCCGTCTCTCTGCTTCAGACCACTTATGAGGCCATCGACGTCGTCTTCCCGGCGGTCGTCGAAGTGGAAGCGCACACGCTGCCTCAGGATGATCCGATATTTGAGAGCCTGCGCAGCGACTATGACGGCTTTGACATCTGGTGGCGAGAAAGGTGTGTAAAGCCGATGCGCAAGTGCTGGGTCGTAATGGAGGATAGACGCATTGCGGGCCTCGTAGTGAGAAAGGACGAAAAGCCGGCAGAAACCGATGCCTCGCTTCCAGGTGAAAAAATCCTCAAAATCTGCACGTTCAAAGTGCGCCCCGAGAGTCGGGGCGTAAAGCTCGGCGAGCTTCTCCTGAAGCAGGTGCTGTGGTACGCGCAAACCAATAGGTACGACGTGGTCTACCTGACAACCTTTCCTTCACAGAAGACGCTGATCTCGCTCCTCGAATACTATGGGTTCGAGCATACCCATGACAACGGGAATGGGGAGATAGTGTACGAGAAAAGCCTCTCTCGATCGCACCTTCAGCCGGATCCGGCTGCCTCGTTGTTCGATCTTGCACGCCGCAATTATCCACGGTTCGCCACAGGCGAGGGCGTCACCGCGTATGCGATACCCATCCAGGAAGATTTCCACGAAATTCTCTTCCCCGAGCTCATCCCACCGAAGTCGCAGATGAGCCTCTTCGCAGAGGTCGGATCGCAACGCCCAGGGAACACGATACGGAAGGTCTACCTTTGCCGGGCGCCGGCCATGATTACCCAACCGGGAGCGTTGCTTTTCTTTTACAAGGGCAAGTCCGACGGCTTCCCGTCGCAGGCGATTACCACGATCGGCATTTTCGAGGAAATGACCTTCGCCACATCGACGGAGGAGTTACGACGCCT
This sequence comes from Gluconacetobacter entanii, assembly GCF_013155425.1. Taxonomy (NCBI): domain Bacteria; kingdom Pseudomonadati; phylum Pseudomonadota; class Alphaproteobacteria; order Acetobacterales; family Acetobacteraceae; genus Gluconacetobacter; species Gluconacetobacter entanii. The sequence continues at coordinate 21,591 of NZ_JABJWD010000113.1, forward strand.
CGCCGGCGGACGGTCGGTCTATAGCGACGTGCAACTCAGAATGATGAACGCGACCGAGAAGCGGCCCGTCAAGGTCATCAACTTCCTTCTGGCCGCCCATCTCGAGCCGCCTATGTCGCTCGATGACCTTCAAACGAGCAACGTCTTTGCAGAGCGACCTCCACAATCCATCAAGAACTTGGCCCCATCCCAGCAAATCTCTGTTCTACAACGGGGATCATTCGGATTCGCCATATGACCCGGCGTATCGCCCTTCTCGGCTTGTCAGGCGTCGGTAAGTCGACGCTCATCGGGCGCCTCAATAAGCAGACACCGCTTCTCCATCTTCAGGCGAGCGCCTTGATCAAGGCGGAGCAGGCTTATAGGGCACAATTCCCGGATAGTTCGGAGTCTCTTCGCACGGGAGCGGTCCTCGACAATCAAGCGCTGATGATCGCCGCTTTTCAACGCACTACTACCGACGTCGAAGTGCCGATCGTATTCGACGGGCACAGCGTCATCGATAGCCGCGATGGCCTTGTGGAGATTCCAGCTTCCGTTTTCGCTGAGTTATCGCTGGATGCGATCTTTTACCTTTCGGCAGCCCCCCACATTATTGCCAAACGGCGTTTAGCCGACACGGCCCGGAAGCGACCAATACGAGATAGCGAGACATTGGCTGAGCACCAGCGGATCGCGATAGATGCTGCACAACGGATAGCGGAACAAATTGGATGTACTTTTATCCAAATTTCCGACGGCGATACCGATCATATCATGACGTTTCTCGACTATCCCCCAAGTGGCACGACTTCAATGCACGACGGGGATTTGGTCGATAAGGGGACCGTTTTTTAGATTATTAATGAAGGGATGGAAATTACCACTCTAAATCTCAACGTTACGAATGTCTGCTTTCTATTGATTTTTTCCTACACCGGACTATCCGCTCCCCTCCCATGACCGACCTGTCTGCTCAGTGATAAAGGAGCAGACAGGCGGCAGTCGCCTCTTCTCAGACATATTTTCTTCGAAACGGGTTTCTACATAGCGGACGCAATTCGGCTAAATCTGAGAGCAGAATTACCGAAGCGCAGGAAACTTACGTCGGACCGCCAATCAATTTGCATTTCTAAACAGGCTCGTAGCAGCTAGATTTCTTTAAGTCGTGTCTCTAAGACCCAAGGATCGCACAATGAGAGAAAATTATCCCATTTATTTAAATTTACTAGCATGTACCATAATATTGGTATGGACGGCTTATAATTTTATATCATTTTCAGTGGCTAATATTTACTCACAGTCAGAACAAATAAGTGATTATGCAAAAACAACAGCGATAATTGTTGGCCTATACACGGGATTGTACTGCATAAATTACTTCACACTGGAGAGATACAACATAAAAATAAACACCACATCACTTCTTACCATATCAACTTTAATGTTTTCATCCGCAAGTTTTTCTCAAGATATAACAACAAAACAAAGCATTGTGGGGTTTATTTTCATTGCCATGGGGAATGCATCTATAATTATTATTTTCATTTATTTGATAAAATTAATCTTCAAAAATTGATAGATAAAAGATGATTATCAGTTTCAATCAATAATCATCAGGCCCGGAGTGGAAGCAGAGTTGACCGGCAGTAGTCGCCTCATAGCGGTCTTTCGGCTGCTCTTTGCTTATGAAGTTAGCGGCTTTTGCGGACCAGAATTAGATACAATTTCAAAAGCCTCCTCAACGTCTGCTCGCTTAATAGATATTGCATCCGCTCCAAAATATTTTATGAAAAACTCATCTGTTCTTTCAAATATATCTGGGTAAGCTTTTAGCAAAGCTCTTATATTGCGTCTGTTCCCATGTTTAAGAGCATTTGCAATGTCCTTTATTTTTTCAATCTTGTCGTCAATTTCATAATGTTTGGATATTCTTGTTTTAAGTGTTTTATACTGCTGAAAATCACTATACTGAATATTACTCTCTTTGTTTTCTGCAAGTTCCTTTCCTATTATTATATCAAACCAATATCTCTCCCAGAAATGATATATGTTTACAATAGTATTTTTGTTTATACTACCTATAACGTCAATGCATATTCCTTTATGATAATGTAGTTTTTCTTCTTCAGGGAACAGAATTGTAATAGTTGCATCGCCTGAAATTAAAGGCGTCTCTCTGTACCCACATTTTACGCTTAAATTATACGCGCCGATTTCCCGTTCAACTTCAGTAAGCTGTTCTTCGACAGGTTTAACTGTTTTTTCATATATTTCTCTGTATCGAGATATTTTTGATAGATACATATGATTAGATAAATGAAATTCATCGGAAATCATCTTACACTCCTTTTGAGATAACTTTTTATATTTTGATCATTCTAATGTCTCAGCGAAAATGGCAAACTCTACATCTTTTCATCCCATAGCCGACTTTCTGCATCCCCCCTCAAGGTTGCCGAATTCTGTTGGATCTGGAGCGATAACGTCTCAAGAGGTGGCACACCTCTGGCCTGTTACACTATGATGTTGTACTCCTCTTCATAAGCCGTAAGGCTTATGAAAGGATACACTATGGGTAATAGTGTAACAGGCCGGGCCTGAAACCGGACGGCCCGCCCCGAGATCGGGACGGTTTTCCTGTGCGGGCCGGGTGAGATTGTGTTACACTTCTCAGGAGACTATGCCCAAACCCGCCCCGAAGGCCCCTGTCCGGCCGCCTTGCCAGCTGTCGCTGTTTCCTGAAACGGCGGCCTTGGTGCGCGTGGACCCGGCGACCAACTGCTGGCGCTTCTATTCTCTGTCGCTGCAGCCCGACCTGTTCGGCGGCATCGCCCTGGTGCGGCAGTGGGGGCGGATCGGGACGGAGGGGCGGCAGGTCTGCGCATTGTATGATGATGCCGGGCAGGCGTGGGACGCCCTCGCCCGCCAGCTCCGTGTCAAGCGCCGGCGGGGCTATCGCGACAGGGTGGCCGGATGAGTGCCCCCCGAAACCCGGGACAGCGGGCGGCCCCGGCCGGCGCCCCCGGCGGGATGCAGCTCTTCGACCGCGACGGGAGCCGCAAATACCTCACGGTCGCCGAGCGGGGACGGTTCCTGCGCGCGGCCGAGCAGACCCCGCGCGAGGCCCGCACGCTGTGCATGACCCTGGCCTGGTCGGGCTGCCGCCTGTCCGAGGCCCTCGCTTTGACGGCGGACCGGGTGGACCTCGCCGGCGGCGTACTGGTGTTCGCCACGCTCAAGAAGCGCCAGGACGGGATCTATCGCGCCGTGCCGGTGCCCCCCTCCCTCCTCGAGGCCCTGGATCTGGTGCATGGCATCCGTGAGGCGCAGCGCCGGCGCGGCCGTGGCGCAGGCGTCCGGCTGTGGCCCTGGTCGCGCATGACCGGCTGGCGGGCCGTGCACGCGGTCATGGTCGCCGCCGGCCTGTCCGGCCCGGCCGCCTCCCCCAAGGGCCTGCGCCATGCCTTCGGCGTCGCCGCCGTCTCCAGCGGCATCCCCCTCAACATGGTGCAGAAATGGCTCGGCCACGCCCAGCTCTCCACCACCGCCATCTATGCCGATGCCGTCGGCGCCGAAGAGCAGGATATCGCTCGGAAAATGTGGGAGTGATTTTCTGTCATTCTCTCTTGTAGATAGAGCAGATTTTCACGTATGACCACATGCAAACATGAGGTCATGTAAGGACGTTCACATGCCAACAATAGCGATTATCAGCCAGAAGGGTGGGGCTGGAAAAACCACTCTGGCCTTGCATCTGGCTGCTGCGGCTGAGGATTCTGGCCATACAGCATTGGTGATTGATGTGGACCCACAGGCGACGGCGAGCCAATGGGCCGCATGGCGTAAGGATGCTCCGCCGGTTGTAATTGACAGTGCTCCGCCTCGTCTCGCGGCTAAGATCGGACAGGCAATGAGTCAGGGTGCTGAGTTCATCGTGATTGATACTCCGCCTCACGCTGATAGTGCGGCTAGTGCTGCCGTTGAAGTCGCCGATTTGGTATTAATTCCATGTCGGCCGAGTGCGTTCGATCTGGCAGCAATCAAAACGACTGCCAGCCTTATAAAAATGCGTGGCAAACCAGCCTTCGTCGTTTTTACAGCGGGAAGTCCGACTGCTCCACGTATGTATGAGGAGGCCACACAACTCGTACAAAGTTACGGACTGAACGCATGTCCACATATTATCGCTGATCGTGCAGTTTTCCGTCATGCTGCGGCGGAAGGGAAAACTGCAATGGAAGTAGAGCCTAAAGGCAAGGCGTCTGATGAGGTAAGGCTGCTTTACAAGTGGACATGCAAGCATGTAAACATGCAATCATCAAGGAAGCGGAGAGCTAGTGCATGAGCCGGAAGGGGTCTCTACTGTCGTTGCGGGATCGTGATTCCGCAATATCGCCGGTTGCAGTTGCATCAGAAAGCAAGGTTGCTGCTACCAATGGTGTTGGTACAGACAACAAGCAGGTTGCGCCGAGCCGTCAGGGCAAGAAAGCCATGACCGGCTATTTTAGTCCGGAAATGTCATTTGCCATGCATATGACCGCCAGAAAGCATGGGATGAGTTTACAGGACGCGATGGCCGACGCGTTTAACGACTGGCTACGCAAGATGGGAGAAAGTCCTGTGGGTAAGTAGGCATGTTTACGTGCGGTCATGTTTGCATGTAAGCATGCACACTTGCTGGCATATGCCGGAATCAGCGTATTGGGTTGCGTTCGTGCCGTTTTTTACAAAAACCAATAAAGGCTCCGGCAGGGCTTTTAAGCTCTGGTTTTCCCATGTCGTGCCACCATGAAACCCATTCGTCATGGAGAGCATAGATGTCATATCCTGGCGCAACGGTTTTAGCGTCATGCATGGTTTCGGGGTCGATGTAGGGAGCATCCCTCATAGGGGCGATAACATCGGCCTTTGTTTTAAGGCTCAAACGGTTGCGAAATAGAATGATGTCGTCGGCCATTGTGATGGCATAGTCAGGAAAATGAGCATGACTGGTGTCATGCGCACAAACTTTCTTAACCAAGGATCGAAAGACGCGAAGCGGGCTATTTGAGCCACATTTTTTTTGCAGCAGCTCTAATCCGATCTTCCATTCATCTTTCATACCGCAGTGTTTGCGGGCTAGTTCGTACATGCGTCGTTCGAACGGTTTACGAAGTCGGAAATAGTCTCGGTGAAGAGTTAGGACATTCTTGCTGATGACTGAACGATAGACCCAATCTGACAGAGTGATTTCAAGATCAAGCATTCGGCCATCAAACGTCTTACGGGTGATTCTAGCTTCTTCGATCAAACCGAAAATTCGCGTTTCTTCAATGCCGCCTGTTTGAATGTTGGTTCGCACGGTTGTTCCGCGCAAACGTGTCAACGCGTCGGTCAGTAGCCTATAGCCTGCCCCGCTGGTTTGACGATTGGTAGCGACCAGCATGTCATAGGCTTGAAGGCGGAGTGTTCGGCCTGGTTGTTCGCCGTGATTCATTTTCGCAACGAGCTGAGAGATGCAGTAGATTAGGATATCCTTGTCATGGATCGTTGCCAGCCCTTTGCCAGACGGGATGATCTCTATGATATTCCCATTGTGTTCATAGCGTCGCATCCGGTTGTCTGGCTTGGTCGAGAGCGAAAAAACTGGATGCTCCATTGACGCCATATCATCTTTGGGAATGGCATCGAGCACGTCACAGATGAATAGATCCTGATTTGGATGGCGGACTGGAAGGAGGGGCGTGCGATCATCACCTTCCACAGCCAGAGAAGGCACAATGTCGAACAAGGAAGGAGAAGATTCTATCGTCATTTCAATTACAGATAGCTACTATCGTCACTTCACATACGCAAGCCAATTATCGTCATTTTAGATTCAGATTGAGCTTATCGTCATTTCAATTACGCATACTCGCTATCGTCATATTAGATTCAGTTTATCGTCATAGTGGATTCGGTTTATCGTCATAGTGGATTCACAGGACGATAGAATCTCTCGATAAAACCTTTATTGTTCAGTATGTTATTTGAACTATAAAAATCCGTAACACCACTTTAACACCTATTTAAACACTCCAATGCTGTGGATAACTTTTTATTTCCTGAAATTTGCAGCCAAATTGGATCCAAGCACCGCCTCTTGGGGGCTACGCCCCCGCCGGCTCGCGGCCTACGGCCGCCCCAATCGCGCTTCGCGCGATCTCCCACCCGGCATCCCCCTGCTCGCCCTTTCAGGGCTGCGCTAAACGGACACGCCTACGGCGCAAAATCATACTCTGACGATGCCTTGCCACATCGTTTCTCCACCAAGACCTTCCTCCCCCGCGTCGGCGCCTTTGGCGCCCTACGGGGCTCCCGCTCCGCGCTCGCCCGACGCCTGCAACACCAGAAGAACCGAGCAAGACCGTAATCTGCTCAAGATACACTGGCGTTCAGCCGATCATTCAGCGGCTCACGTGTCACAACATGCCCGCCAGACGCCACAGGGTGGCCGTACAGGCGTTATTATGTGTGGTGGCTAGGTTGTGGGGCAATAACGGGAATTGCGCTTTGCGCGGCCTCCCAGGGCGCTCTGCGGGCCTTGTCGGGGATTGATGGGCTGGCCATTTCCTGTTCGTCCGTCCAAGTCTCCTTTTCCCGACTTTCTGAGGCCATCGTGTGGATGGTACGCTAAACAACGTTTGGCATGAACAATAAAGGAACGATCAGGCGGCACGAGCCTGTTTCGACAGATTGA
>NZ_JABJWD010000114.1:0-261 GCF_013155425.1 Gluconacetobacter entanii
CAAACGGCTTTTTGAAGCGGTTTCTGACGATGCCGACATGGAATATGCGATGATCGACGGCACGGTGGTCCGGGTTCACCGCCATGGCCAGGGCGCAAAAGGGGGACCCGAAACCAGGCGATAGGGCGCAGTGTGACGGGATGGTCCACCAAGATCGTCGCCATGACTGACGCCCTGGGCAATCTGGTCCGCTTTACGCTTATCCCCGGCCAGCATTACGACACGGTCGGGGTCGCGCCTCTTCTCGAACCCGCGGATTTC
>NZ_JABJWD010000115.1:0-265 GCF_013155425.1 Gluconacetobacter entanii
CAAACCCGCAAAGCTGTCGCACAAGGATCGTCATGCGCGATGGACACTGAAGTTCACGAAGACGAAGCGGCAGGATGATGGAACCATGCCCTCCAGCGATCTCGCCATCCCGTTCTTTGGCTATAAATCGCATGTTTCCATCGATCGAAAATACCGGTTCATCCGGAAATGGAAAACAACGCATGCCGCCGCCAGTGATGGCGCGCGATTGAGAGAGGGGCTGCTGGATAAAACCAATACAGCCTCAAGTGTCTGGGCTGACACG
>NZ_JABJWD010000015.1:0-10972 GCF_013155425.1 Gluconacetobacter entanii
CCGAACTCGGCCGTGAAAAACCCCAGCGCCCATGATACTGTGCCTTAAGGCACGGGAAAGTCGGTCGCCGCCAGATCTTCCAGTCAGTCCTTTCCTAAGCCCCCTCCTGTTTCCAACAGGAGGGGGTTTTTCGTTATGACCTGAGCCCGTAATGGGTGGGATCAGCGTCGGCGTGTGGCCATGTGCAACGTGAGCAGGAAGGCAAGCGTGGCGCAGATCCCACCCACCAGAAAGACCGAGGCATATCCGGTGCGATCCGCCAGCAGGCCGGTCAGTGGTCCTGTCGCGCCATAGGCCAGATCCTGAAAAGCGGCAAATCCGCCAAGTGCGGTCCCACGCAGATGTGGCGGCATGATGCGTACGACCTCCACGCCCAATGCCGGATAGACCATCGAGCATCCCATTCCTGTCAGCACTGCCCCGACCAGGGCCAGCGTGGGAGAGGGTGCACACCACAGGAGATATTGTCCCGTTGCCTCCACCATCAGGGAGGCCAGCGCAACACGTACGCCCCCGACCCGGTCCGGCAGGTGCCCGCACAACAGACGGACAGCAACGAATGCTCCGCCGAAACAGGTGAGCCCCAGGCCTGCATGGGGCCAGTTGCGATGCATGAAATAGAGTGAGATGAACGTCCCCAGTGCGGCAAAGCCAACGCCCTGCAACCCCAGTGCACAGCCGGGTTGCCAGATCCGGCCCAGTATATGCCAGAATGGTTCGCGCCGTCCGTCATGTATGGGTGACGGCATGATGTCCTGTGACAGCAGCAATCCTGCGGCAGGCAGAATGGCACAGGTCAGCATGACCCCGCCAAATCCCGCCAGGTGAAAGATCGCAAGCCCCAGCGGTGCCCCCACGGCAAAGGCGCCATACATGGCCATTCCGGTCCATGCCATGACCTTTCCCGCGCGGGCATGTCCCATCAGGCCAATGCCCCAGCCAAGCATGCCGACCACGGTCAGGCTTTCCCCCACACCCAGCACCAGTCGCCCGGCCACCAGGACGAGATAGCGTAGTGGATAAGGCAATATGGGCAGGCTTGCCCCCGCGCAGATCAGGCCGGCAAGGATATAGCCCGCAAGGCCCAACCGCATGCAGGTGCGTCCGCCGCGCCCGTCTGCCAACTGTCCGGCATGGTTCCGGCTGATGATGGTGGAGGCAAAGGCAATTCCCACTGCCAGCCCTGCCAGCATGTTGCCGTATCCCGGCCATTGCGTGACGTACACCGGAATGACCGGCAATGATAACGCAACCGCCAGATATCCCAGGAACAGTGCTGCCGTCAGGCGCATCAGCACGCGGGAACGGTCATCGGGAGGGGAGATATCCATAATGTGCCTGCCGTCGTGCAAGGGAAGAGGAAAGACCGGATAAATTCATCGGATGTTTTAAGGCATTTCGGGATATCGGCAAACCATGCCACGTATCTGTGATGGAAAGGCCCTGATCCATCAACATGAATCAGGTGACTGCTTTACCTGACGACATCCGATACAAAGCCAGCCCTATGGGGATGGAAAATAATCTTTTTGCCAAGACCAGCTTCGATCAATGCATGACTGGCAGGGGAGATGCCCGGTACGATCGATTTATTGTTCCGGATACGTCATATGAGCGAATGAAGCCATTTTACAAACGATATTCGTAACGTTATCGAGGGCATGTTTGTAAAACTGAAAGATCATGGTCGGATGGATATGATCCATGATGCTGTCCGTATCAAAACTCCTGACAGGTTTGGTGAGACTGCTATATTGCATGTAAATAGCAGCAGACAGAATGACGATGAGAGTTTTCTGCTGATTTTACCGTCAATTTTTTAAATCTGTTTGCGCTTGTGAACCAAGCAGAAAATGTTCAGTCAAATAAGCCGGTCTTGTGAAAACCTTGCCGCAGCATGTCTAAAGACACCTGTCGAGGTGTGTTGTCAGTGCACGGACCTCGATAAACGGGCACTTCCTTTAAAACGGGTTCTTCTGCTCAGCATGCAGATCGCCTGTAACGCAATGATTGGTTATGGGCATGTCTGGGACAAAGACGTCCCCCATGGAAAGCGAGGGCCGGGAAACGAACCGGGCAAGATGCACGACAATATGGTTTCTGATGGAAAATTACACGGATCATCAAAAACTTATAATTAAAAGAAATATTCCAATCCCGGATACGAAGTAAAATATAATAACACTAAAAAAACATTTATGATCATCTATGATGAAATCGCGGAAAAAAGAATGCGCATTCCTGTGTCTTCATCTCGATGACGTTCTATTGCATGTATTTTTTAAATAAATAAGCTGCACATATTATCTTTTTATGCTGGCAAAAAGGTTGCGCGACTTCGCCGAAGGTGATGCTCTCGAGACATCAATATCTCGAAACATCAGGACGAGGCATGAAGATGACAACGCGTAAATCGGTGGGAACCTACCTGATCGAACGTCTCATGGCGCTGGGGGTTCGGCGGATCTATGGGGTGCCGGGTGATTACAACCTTGAATTTCTCGAACTGATTGAACGGACTGAGGGTATTTCCTTTGTCGGGAACTGCAACGAACTCAATGCAGCCTATGCCGCCGATGGTGATGCGCGCCTGTCGGGCCTGTCGGCGGTCCTGACCACCTATGGCGTGGGGGACCTCAGCGCCCTGTCCGCCATCGCGGGGGCCTATGCCGAAGGTGTGCCGGTCATCATGATCTCCGGTGTGCCGCCCTTGCATGCGATCACACAGCGCGCACTTCTGCATCATACGCTGGCCGACGGCAATTATGAAAATGTCATGAACTGCTATAGCCAGTTCACCGTCGCGCAGGCGCGGCTGCTGCCGCAGGATGCGGCGGGCGAGATCGATCGTGTGCTCGGTGCCGCATGGCGGGAGAAGCGTCCGGTCTATCTGCAACTGCCATCCGATACCTGCTGTGTGTCGGTGCAGGTTCCCGCCACGCAGGACGTGCCCGCATCGTGCGGCAGCGATCCGGTGCAACTGCAGGCCGCCGTTGCGAACATCATGGGGCGTCTGGCGCATGCGACAAGGCCCGTGCTGCTGCTTGATGCCCTTGTAAGGCGTTTTGACCTGCATGAACGGGTGGGAAAGCTTTCGCGGATGCTTGATATTCCGTTTGCAACCCTTCCGACGGGCAAGGGGGCATTATGTGAAACAGACCCGAATTATCAGGGGATCTACAGCGGCAAGGCCTCGGCCCCGGCATTGTATGAACGGGTCAGGACGGCTGACTGCGTGATCGGGCTTGGGGTCCGGTTTGTGGATGCGACCTCGGGCTATTTCTCATATGCCTTTGATCCTGCCGCATTCATCAATATCCAGGATTTTGACACGCGCTGCGGTGGGGATGTGTTCATGGGGGTGGCGGCAGTGGATCTGCTTGATGCCATCCTTGCGCAGGTCAGTGAACGCAGCGCGGCGCAGCAGGCGCCCACCCCCGCGGCCCCGCAGCCTGTGACGCCGCCACAGCACGCCATGGGCACGCAGGACGCCGCGAACTGGGGACAGCCCGCATTCTGGGCACGTATCCAGACATTCCTGCGGCAGGGGGATGTCGTGCTGGCGGATAACGGCACGTCGCTGGTGGCGCTGACGCATATGCGCCTGCCCGCGCAGTGCCATTTCGTATCCCAGCCCATATGGGCGGCAATCGGCTACACGCTGCCGGCCCTGCTGGGGTCGCTCAATGCCGGGCCCAAGCGGCGTCACCTGCTGTTTATCGGGGATGGATCGTTCCAGATGACCGCGCAGGAACTGTCGGGCGTACTGCGCGCGCGGCACAAGCCGGTGATCTTCCTGCTCAATAACCGTGGCTATACCATTGAACGCATGATCCTTGGGGAAACGGCGGCCTATAATGACATCGCCAACTGGGACTATGCCGCGCTGCCTGGTGCGATGGGACCGTCCGATGCGGCCGTGTGCCTGCGGGTTAACAGCATGGCCGAACTCGAGGAGGCGCTGAAACAGGCCGAGGACCCGCAGCGCCTGGTGTTCATCGAGCTTGGATTCGCGCCAATGGATGGTCCGACGGGAATCACCACCTTTGGCGGCGTGGTGCGCCATTATGATTACGGCGCGTTTGGCGAGGGCTGATTTTCCCGCCGATATGTCACGGCAGGGGGCGATTTTGCATTGCGCTTCCTGCCGATCCGGCTATCCTATTGAAAAGCGCGGCAATCTGGTTTGCCTGCACAATTTTGCATCGCACGGCGTTCCTGATGCAAAAATCAGCATCCCCCACATTCCAAAAATTATCACGAAAACGTGATCGAAGTGATTAAAAAATAGGCTGTTCGCCTGCCTTTTGTGCATCGGATTGGGGTGGCAGGATCATTTGCGCATGGCCTGCCGTTATTTTCGTCACAAATATTCAAATGGTATTTTGACCCGACCGGATGTGGCATGGCGCAGTGTTTGTTTTGTGGTCAAATAATAATGACGATTTCCTTATGAAAATGTCATGAAAATAGTTCCCGATTATTTCCCGTTGCGGTGCGCCGGTGTTTCGTGTTTTTACCGCGTCACTCGAAGCCGAGAAATTGAAGGACAAAAAGAAATGCTGATCCAGAACCTGAGCGCCCTGCTTGCCAACTCCGTCCATGCCATGTCTTCGCTGACCATGGTGTCTTTCCTGCCGATGATTGCGGCACTGATGATTGCGACCCTGGTTTCCGACCGCGTTGCATAAGGCGGGGGTTTCTACCCCCACCTTGACCCTGTCCTCTTTTTTACCGGGGCAGGTTTCCTGCAGTGGTTCCGATATGATGGCCAATGCCGCGGAAAATCCCGGCAGACATGATATCCCGCTGTAGTTCGCGATCGGGAGATGCCTGCAGGTTCCATAATGGACCTGATGGGAAGAAGATCGCGCTTCCGGCAATCTGGCATGTCATGATGCCAGTATTGACCGGGTATGATGACCATGACGACATCATGAACAGGGCTGTCACGCAGGGCAGGTCATCCGGACCGTTTCCCCCGACCGCCTGACAGAAGAGATCGCACGATGCCCGGCCATGCCGGGTCTGCGCATACAGGCCCGGTGCCTGTCCACACACCACCATGCCAGTCATCAGGATGTTTTTGGTGAAGCTTTTTTCAAAAAGCCAGCATCCGGAAACCTGTCCTGTCTTAAACCACCCCGATCAACTGATGGGCAGGTTCCGGTTGAGCGCGCTCATGCCGCGGATGATGCTGTAGATTGTCCATGCGGCCCACCACAGCATCAGCAGCGCCGGGAAAACCAGCAGGATGATCCCGGCCCCGCTCGTCAGTGCGGCGATCGCGACGCTGCATAGATACAGGACAAGTCCCGCAATGGCGTAAAGCAGGCCCTTGAGGAAAAGGGTGATCTGGAACTGAAAGTGCGAGGTATAGGGTTGGGTCGAACTGTCCCTGTTGATGTAGGCCAGTATGATTCCCATGGCGCTGGTGCCGGGAATGAAAAACCCGATCAGGTAGAGAATATAGATAATATTGACCATGGAATTTCCGCTGCTCCCGGTGGGGGAGGGAGGGGAGGCCATGCTGTCATGAGGACTGAATTCCATGATGTGCCTTTTCTGCTGCCGTATCTGCTGGGGCGCGTCTGACGGTGAGTGACGGGCGTATGTCATCGTAGCATCCTGCTGCCGCGATGTGGTTGGAAGATGACATGGAACCGGCACGGCACGATGTGTAACCCCGTATGCCTGCGCGCAGCCTGCTGTCCCTGTTGTGCGGCGTTTTGATATTATCGCAAATAACAGGATTACGTTCCGTATGGAATGCACCATCCCCGTTGGACTGGCGCGGATGCGACGGCATGTGCGGCGGATTTTGTCGAAATGTGGCGACGGGCCATCCCGGTGGGGAGGGGGCTTGCCTCCATCGGGGACGTGGGTGTATCGCCGATGCAAAGACGACCGTGAAACCGGTCATTACTATACTTCCATACAGAGCAGATACATGACCGAAACACCGACCGTCCAGCGTGCCGGGACGTCCGAGTCCGGGCGTGCGTCCATACATCCCGCATGGATCTTCTTCATTCTGGCGATGGGGGGATTTGCCATCGGCACCGCCGAATTCGCGGCGATGAGCCTTGTGCCGATGATTTCGCACGACATGCACGTGACCGTGCCGCAGGCGGGGCATGCGATCATCGCCTATGCGGTGGGGGTGTGCGTCGGCGCGCCGCTGATTGCCCTGATCGGGGCGAAGGCCAGCCGCAAGCTGATGCTGATCGGCATGACCGCGCTTTATGTGCTGGGCAGCGCGCTGACCGCGGTCGCGCCATCGTTTTCGTGGCTGCTGCTGTTCCGTTTCATCAGCGGCCTGCCCCATGGGGCCTATTTCGGCACGGCGGGCATTGTCGCAGCCTCCCTCGTGCCTGAACGCCAGCGCACGCAGGCGGTCGCGCGCGTGGTGCTGGGCCTGACGATCGCGACCATCGCGGGCGTGCCGCTGGCCAATGGGCTGGGGCTGCTGCTGGGATGGCGCTGGGCCTTCGTGCTGATTGCTGCGCTGGCCTTTGCCACCATGATGCTGGTGGTCGTGTTCGTGCCTGCCGACCCGGCGCGTCCCGACGCCAACGCCCTGACAGAACTGCGCGCCATGCGCAGCCGCCAGGTCTGGCTGACGCTGGGGATCGGGGTCATCGGGTTTGGCGGTATCTTCTGCGTCTATACCTATCTTGCCTCCATCTTGCAGGAGGTGACGCATGCGCAGCCGATCATGGTGCCGGTCATGCTTGCGGTCTTTGGCGTGGGCATGACGGTGGGCACGATGGCGTGCGCCTGGGCGGCGGACCGCAAGATGATGCCGACCATTGGCGGCACGCTGCTGGTCAATGCGGCGGCGCTGGCCGGGTTTCCGGGATCAATTCACAGTGTATGGGGCATGATGCCCATCGTGTTCATGATCGGCTGTGGCGGGGGGCTGGGCACCGTGATCCAGTCGCGGCTGCTCAGTGTCGCGGTCAATGCGCAGGCCCTTGCCGCCGCCATGAACCAGAGCGCCTTCAACCTTGCCAACGCCATTGGCCCGTGGCTTGGCGGCCTTGCGATTTCGGCAGGCTGGGGCTGGGGTTCGGTCGGCTGGGTCGGGTGCGCGCTGGCGATGGGCGGATTTACGATGTGGATGCTCTCGCTCAGTGACGAGCGCGCGGCCGCCCGGCGCAGGGCTGGTGGCTAGGCTACGGTATTGAATGGTCAAGCCCCGGGCCTGTAACCTTGGGGCATGACATCTTTTTTTCCTGATGGGGTGATGCTGCCGCCTTTGCTGGGCGATCTCTTTCCCCCTTATGTCCTTCCACGCGCGGATGCGCCGCTGCTTTTGCGGGTGCAGGAAATACTCGACGCCGATATCGCCCCGCATGCGGCCGACCATGACCGTAACGGGCGGTATCCGGTCCATGCCGTCTCGCTGCTGAAACAGGCGGGGCTGCTGCTGCTGCCGGTGCCGCGCGCCTATGGCGGGATGGGGGCGACGCAGGCCCTCTCGCTGGAGGTCATGGTCAGGATCGCGGCGGCCGATCCCGCCGTTGCACAGATATATAAGGTGCATGACGACCTGGTGCGGGAGATATTTTCCTACGCCACCCCGGCCTTCTGCCATCACCTGGCCCAGCGCATCATGTCGGACCATGCGATCATCGGCATGGCGGTTGCGGAAAATGGCCGCACCGCCGACAGTTTCGTCCAGACGCTGGCCATTGCGCAGCCCGGCGGGCACTGGCTCCTGCGCGGGCGCAAGATCTATGCCACGGGTGCGGCGGGGGCGGACCTGATCGCCATTACGTCCTTTGACCCGCTTGCGGCACGGCGGTGCGATGACGTGCGTGCCGGCCTGCGTTTCGACCTTGTGCCACGTGGCGCGCCGGGATTGCGGGTTCTGCGTGACTGGGACCGGATGGGCCAGCGCGCGACGGATTCGGGCACGGTTGTGCTGGACGATGTCCGGGTCAGTGCCGCAACCAACGCCCTTGCACCGCAAAGCCCCCTGCCGATCCATACATCGCTGCGCCACCAGGCGGGATTCAGTGCCATCCTGGTCGGGATCGGCATCGGCGCGCTACGTGCCGGGTGCGCCTTTGTCGCACAGCACAGCCGTCCGTGGGGCGCCGCACAGGTCGAACGCGCGACGGATGACCCGTATGTGCGTCGCATGGTGGGGGAAATGGGGGCGGACCTGTCGGTGGCGTACTGCGCCGTGCGGCAGTGTGGCGACCTGCTGGACCTGTATGAACGCGGCGGCCTGTCGCGGGCCGCCCTGGCCATGCCCGTCAGCGCGGCGCGCTCTGTTGCGACGCGCGCGGCATTGCGGGCGACATCGGATATCTTGGCCGCGACCGGTGCGCGCGGCACGGACGCCCTGCATGGTTTCGACCGTTACTGGCGCGATGCGCGCACCCTGTCGCTGCATGACCCGGTGGACTGGAAAAATGCGGAGATCGGGCGACATCTCCTGACGGGCTGGACGCCGGAACCCGGGCCGTACCAGTAAGCCGGTGACGGAAAACGGCCATTGATGAAAAGGTAGAAGTTTTTGGTGAAGCTTTTTCCAAAAAGCTTCGAAAGACACTGCCTTTCTGAAAAAAGGCGACACCCGGAAACTTTTATCTGATGCATGTAACGTTTCCTCCGTGGGGGGAGGAGATGGCCTGTGGCCTGTCATTTCGAATATACAACCACGTCCTGCCGCCAGTATGGCGGACATGGTGGAGAAAAGGATGATGGGCATGTTGCACGCGATCGGGTTGATGAGTGGCACGTCGCTTGACGGGGTTGACGCGGCACTGGTCGAGACGGACGGCCACAGGGTTGGCGCCCGCGGGCCGTCGCTGTCGCTTCCCTATGCCCCGGCCCTGCGGGAGCGGATGCGCGACCTGCTGGACCGTGCGCCCACCCTGCCGGCCGACGCCCCCGAAGTGCGCGCGGTGGAGCGTGAACTGACCCTGCGCCATGCCGAAGCCGTGCAGGCCCTGCGGGAAAAGGCGGGAAACCCGCATGTCGATGTTATCGGTTTCCACGGGCAGACCCTGCTGCACCAGCCACAGGCGCATCGCACATGGCAGGTGGGGGATGCGGACCTGTTGTGGCGGGAGACGGGGATCCCGGTTGTTTACGACTTCCGCAGCGCCGACGTGGCGAATGGGGGGGAGGGCGCGCCACTGGTCCCGTTCTATCACGCGGCCCTTCTGGCGGGGCGGGAACGCCCGGTTGCGATCGTCAATATCGGTGGCGTGTCGAACGTGACGCTGCTGGACACCGACGGGCGCGTGCATGCCTGCGACACGGGGCCGGGCAATGCGCTGCTTGACGACTGGGCGCGCATCCATACCGGCCATCCCTGCGATATTGACGGGCAACTGGCCAGTGCGGGGCAGGTGGATGCGGATGTGCTGCATGCGCTGCTGTCGGATCCGTTCTTTGCACGGCCCGCGCCGAAATCGCTGGACCGGCAGTCGTTCCACCGCGCGCTGTCGATGGTGTCGCACCTGTCGGCGCAGGACGGGGCGGCGACGCTTGCGGCCTTTACCGTGGCGGCCATTGCCTCCGTCCCGCTGCCGCAGGTGCCGCGTGCGTGGTACATCTGCGGCGGCGGGGTGCATAACCCGGCCATCATGCGGGGCCTGCGCGCGTGCCTGCCCGGTATCGTCGCCCCTGTGTCCGGACTGGGCTGGGACGGGGATGCGCTGGAGGCGGAATGTTTCGGCTTCCTTGCCGTGCGTTCACTGCTGGGCCTGCCCATTTCCGCGCCCGAAACCACCGGGGTCAGCCATCCGCTGACGGGGGGATGCATTGTCGGTGCGCCTTTGCGCGCGTAAATAAGGCCCCCCGCGTTCATAACGGACTGTCCCTTCCCATGCCCGATGCCGCTTCCCTGCCTTTTGTCACGGTCATCTCCACCGGTGGAACGATCGCACGTCATTCGGACAATCCATGCGATACCGTGGATTATGCGGAAATAGGGCGCGACCTCGGGGCCGGTCACCTGCTGTCCGCGCTGCCCGATGTGGTGCGTGCGCGCTTTCGCGTGCGTGAAATCACGTTTTCCCAAAAAGACAGCAGCCATATGGACATGTCGCAATGGGCGGACCTTGCGCGCCGGATCCGCGACGTGCTGCGTGAAAGCCCCGACATGGCGGGCGTCGTGGTGACGCACGGTACCACCACGCTGGAGGAGGCGGCATTCTTCCTTGACCTTGTCCTGCATGAGGAACGCCCGGTAGTGCTGGTGGGGGCGCAACGTCCCGCCAGCGCCATCAGCGCGGATGGCCCGGCCAACCTGCATGCGGCCCTGCTGGTTGCCGCCAGCGCGCAGGCGCGGGGGCAGGGGGTACTGGTGGTTTCCGACAACGAGATCCATGCCGCAGGCAGCGTGACCAAGGCCTCGACCTATCGTCTGGATACGTTCCGCTCCCCCGATTTCGGCCCGCTTGGCGTGATCGAGGGGGATGAGGTCTGCTTCGCCCGGAAGGTGACGGCGCGCAGGCACATTGATGGCGACGTGCTGGACCGCATCATGCGCGACAGGCCGCGCGTGGATATCTGCTACAGCTATTCCGGTGGGGATGGGGCCGCGATCGCGGCGTTCCGTGCGGCGGGCGCGCGGGGCATCGTGGTTGCCAGCATGCTGCCGGGCATGTGCGCCCCGGCGGAAAGTGCGGCGCTTGATGCGGCCTGCGCGCAGGGTGTGGCCATCGTCATGTCCAGCCAGGGATCATCCGGCGCGACACTGGCACGGCAGGACCTGCGCCAGCGCGGGATCATGGCGGCAGGGCGACTGCGCCCACGGCAGGCACGCATCCTGCTGACATTGTGCCTTGCACTCGACATGCCGGCGGCGCGCATCCAGCACCTGTTCGATCTTCCCTGAAGATAAAGGACCGAAAAGAAGTTTTTGGTGAAGCTTTTTCCAGGGTCTGTTGGGAATTGTACTTTTTCAAAGTCACCAAATGTGATTCAAAATCCGTATGGATCGCTT
>NZ_JABJWD010000116.1:0-472 GCF_013155425.1 Gluconacetobacter entanii
CTACCTTTCGCGGCTGATGTCCTCGCGCAAGTTCCTCAGCCTGCGCGACCTCGCCGCCAAGATGGCAAAGCGCCTGCCCGACCGGCTGGAACGCACGGCGAAGAAGGCCGACGAATATGCGCGCGGCATCATCACCGGCGGCACGCTGTTCGAGGAACTCGGCTTCTATTATGTCGGCCCGGTCGATGGGCATGACATGACGCAGCTTGTCCAGATCCTGCGCAACCTGCGCGACGCGGACGATCTTGGCCCCGTGCTGCTGCATGTCATAACAGAGAAGGGGCGCGGCTATACCCCTGCCGAATCGGCGGGTGACAAGTACCATGCCGTCGCCAAGTTCAACGTCGTCACCGGCGAGCAGAAGAAGGGCCCCGCCGGGCCGCCGTCCTACACGTCCGTCTTCTCGCGCGAACTGCTGCGCCAGGCGGAAGCGGACGACCGGATCGTGGCGATCACGGCGGCGATGCCGTCC